>JBFESJ010000203.1:0-6566 GCA_041548585.1 Desulfobacterales bacterium
AGCGAATCTTTTTTATTCAAAGCCTCTTTCAATGCAGTAAATTTGATAGGTATATCTTTCAGAAAATCGGTCACAATCTCTTTTGCAAGGTCTTCATCTCCCATAAGTCGATACAGAAGTCCGTCCCAGTCAAAAACCGCATCTGTTAAACCCGCATTCATGATATTTTCGTCTTTTTTCTGTTCTTCGTTTTTCATAATAATCTTTCTTTTTAGCAGGAAGACACAATATTAAGCACACTATTAAGCCGTTTGCCCTGATCAATGCTTTGATTCGTTATCACTTGACGAATCTCAGATACGATATTTTTAAGTCCTGCAACAGTCATCTCAAGGTGCTGAATCGTTTGAGCGGCATTCTGCTCGGTAACATCCATTGCCTCACGTAAGTCCCATGCGTTTTTAAGGAGCTTTTTATAGTTTCTGATTTTTTCCATACGAAGCGTCAATTCATAAAAATTAATCGGCTTTCGGAGATAATCAACAGCGCCTTTTCTCATGGCTTCAACCGCATTTTCCAACGAAGCATGGGCTGTCAGCAATATCACTTCGGTCTGTTTGTTTTTAGCTTTAGCTGCTTCAAGCACATCCATCCCGTCTACGCCATTCGGCATTACCAGATCCGTAATAATGATGTCGTAGATATTCTGTGAGATTAGTTTTAGAGCCTCGATGCCGTCTGGTGCTGTTTCGATTTCGTAACCTTCTTTGACGAGCTTTTTTTCTATCATTTTCAGTGTAAACGGATCATCGTCAACAGCTAGTATTTTCAGCTGTTTCATGGGACACCCCCAAAGAAATGTATTTAAGTCTCACTGTATCAAAACTCAATGAAGCAATTCTGAAAATAAATTTAAAATTACTTCAATTGATAATAAATCGTCCTTAGATATTTTTTTGGCTCGAATATAGGACAGATACCTGTTAAGGATTCAGTTGAGCCGATAACCAAATATCCATCTGGTTCCAGAACATTAGCTATTTTTTCAAAAAGATTTTTTCTGTCTTCGATGTTAAAGTATATAGCAACATTCCTGCAGAATATAATATCTACTTTTCCTAAACCGATAAAAGGTTGCATGATATTCCGCTTATCAAATGAAACCATGGCTCTAATTTCATCGCAGATTTTCCAATTTCCCCCATTGGAGACAAAATATTTTTCCAGTTTCTCCTTTGAAAGACCGCGTTCGATTTCAAACTTATTATAGGTACCGCAGCTTGCCTGTGCTATTGCAGCGTCGGAAATGTCTGTACCTATCAACTTTATGTTATAGCTTCGATGATCCGGCAAAAGTTCTTTTAACACGATCGCAATACTGTAAACTTCCTGGCCTGTAGAGCATGCCGCACTCCAGATGCGGATCGGTGTTTGAAGAAGGTCGGAAGATTTTTTTGTTCGCCTGTCAATCAAATCGGGTAGTATCTTGTGTTGAAGCACCTCAAACGGTCCGATGTCCCGAAAAAAAAGTGTCTCATTCGTTGAGATGGCATCAATGATCTCATTTTCTAAGGTTTTACTAGAATCCATCTTTGCTTTACATAATAAATCTCCATAAGAAGAACAGCCGTGTTCTTTGATTAGGCCGCCAAGTCTCGTTTCAATGAGATACGCCTTACTCTCGTCGAGCTCGATTCCCGATATCTCTGAAATATATTTTGCCATGATTTTTACATCATTCGTCGTTGCTTTTTTCATAAGACAACAGTTACCTGTTTTATGGCTTGCTTCTTTTTTATCGAGTCCACGAATCATCAAATGATTTTACACGCTATTCTTCTTCACTGAAAAACATAATCGTCTAACGAGTCGTCTGTTTTACCGTACGGCATATTTCATCGGCGATCATGTCCAGTGGCGCAATAACATCTGCAATACCCGCATCGATCGGTCCTTTGGGCATGCCATAAACAACACACGTCTCTCCATTTTGTGCAATGATGGTCGATCCGTTCTTCCTCATCAGTTCCAGGCCAAGAGATCCATCCGAACCCATTCCGGTCATGATGACTCCGGTTGCACGACCGACATAATAATGTGCTACAGATCTAAAAAGATAATCCACAGAAGGTTTGCAATTGTTTTCAGGCGGATCATCTGTAATTCTGGCAACCCTGTTTTTTCCGTCTGCGGCAGCTGAAATTTTCATTTGTTTACCGCCGGGTGCAATCAGTACAACATTCGACCGAATAGGCTCTCCGTCTTCTGCCTCTTTGACCTCTAAAGAACACTTGGCGTTCAGACTCTTTGCCAGTGACATGGTAAACATTGGTGGCATATGCTGTACAATTAAAACGGGAACTCCCAGATTCGAAGGGAATGAAGGCATCATTCGGGCCAAAGCCTTGGGCCCACCTGTGGAAATACCAATGGCTACAATTTCTGATTTTTGTTTTAGCTGACCAGTGATTGTGCGCATGCGTTTCACAACCTGATTCGATTTCGAAAAGGTTTTCTCTTCTTTATTGACTGGTTTTGAAGAAATTTTTCCTTTTAGCAGATCTTTAATTTCACTTCGGCGGTTGAAAGCCTTCAATATGGGAACAATGTTATTTTTTAAGGTTTTTGTATTCTCAGACATGCTCCCTTCCTGGGGCTTGGGGATAAAATCAAACGCTCCCAACTCCAGGGCCTTCATGGTCATCTCACCGCCTTCATGCGTCAGCGTACTGAGCATTACGGCACCCACATCAAGCTTTTTCTCCTCAATATATTCAAGGACTTCAAGACCATTCATCTCCGGCATTTCAATATCTAAGGTCAAAAGGTCGGGATTTAGAGAAGCAATTTTTGATATCGCCGCTTTCCCATTATGAGCCGACCCCACCACTTCAACACCAGGCAGATCAGAAAGAACATCATTTACTATTTTTCGATAAACAATGGTATCGTCTACGATCAATACTCTTATAGGTCTGTCATTTATCATTTTAGCATCTGTTTTTTGGTAATCTAATCTTCAATACACACCTGAGCATTAAATGTTAAGCAAAATGCCTAAAATGATCTAAAGTTTAAATGAATTCGAAGTGTTAACTTTAGCTCACTTTAGACACTTTAGCCCATCCCGAACCTTCGTCCGCCGATGCACTGTGACGGACGTGTCCCCCGATGTATTGTGGCGGTTTATTCACTTTCTTCCAGCACTTTTTCCACATCCAGAATTCCGATCAAACGGTCTTCGGTCTTGAATACACCGGTGAAATATTTTCCCTGCACACCACCAATATTGGCCGGAGGCGCATCAACCATTTCCCATTTCACATGGACCACATCACTAATTTGTTCTACCATCAGCCCAATGTGTTCTCCGTTTGAATTAACAATGATATTGCGCGTTCTATCAGTCAGTTCGGTGGATTTGAGACCCAATTTTTTGCCAAGATCAATTACCGTAACAATTTCACCTCTTAAATTCAGAATCCCCAGGACATAGTCCGATGCCTGAGGTACTCTTGTCATCTCGATAAGCTTGTTAATCTCTTGAATCTTCAATATGTCCATACCGCACAATGCTTTTCCGACAAAAAAGCTTGCCAATTCCACGGTATCGCTGTGCATTTCGGTTTGTGCTGATTGTCGCATGGAATAACACCCCCATGGTCCTGTGTTATCGTTTTGTCTTTGAGTGGCCTTCAACACGATTATCAAACCATTTGACAACGCATTGACTCAAATATTTCCCGCTCAGCGACTCAACGTTTATATTTTAAATTTCCCGACCATTTTATTCAACTTTGCGCCCATTTTGGTAAGCTCTTCCGCACTAAGATTCACCTGAGCACTGCTGTTGGACATCTCATCGGCCGATTGATTGACGCCGCCAATATCGCTTGCAATTTCGGCGGAGACGGTCGAGCTCTGCGCGACATTCTGATTCACTTCTTGAATTCCCTGGGAAGCCTGGGCGACATTTCCGGCAATCTCTTTGGTGGTTACCGATTGTTCTTCCACCGCAGTGGCAATGGTGGAAACAATCTCATTGACATCATTGATGATCTTTGAAATCTGATCGATTTCAGACACCGTTGCATCGGTCGAACCCTGGATGGCACCGATTTTCCCCTTGATTTCAAGCGTGGCTTCAGCGGTCTGTTTGGCAAGATCCTTTATTTCATTGGCCACAACGGCAAAACCTCTACCAGCCTCACCGGCCCGCGCAGCCTCAATGGTGGCATTTAACGCCAGCAGGTTGACCTGTTCCGAAATCTCGGTGATCGTCTCAACAACCTTGCCGATTTCATGGGCCGCACTGCCGAGTTCGTCAACCTTATTCGAGGCACTTTGCGTCTGAATCACGGCCTCACCGGTAATATTACTTGCTTTTTCGGAATTTTGTGCAATCTCGTTGATGGTGGATGTCATCTCCTCAGTTGCTGTAGCAACCATTCCCACATTTGTCGCTGCTTCCTCCATTGCTGCGGCCACAGAGTTCATATTGGAACTCATCTCTTCCGCAGCCGCGGCCACCGTGTGCGACTTGCCGGCCATGTTTTCAGCCCCCCCGGACATCTGTGCGGAAAGACTGGACAAATCAGCAGAAGAATTGTTCAGCATTTCACTGTCTTTAGCGATATCCTCGATAATCCTTGCAACCCTTGTTACAAACGTATTGATCCATGCGGCCATTTTATCGAGCTCATCATGAAGAACGCTAGTTCCAACCGGGCACTGAATACAGGATTTAAACTCGCCGGATGTTAGACATCGGCATTGGATTTCTCCTGGTGCGTTGGATCCGACCTCCTGCCAGCAGCTCGTTTTTTTGCCATATGCCGGACAATCGTTATGCTTACATTTTCGCATCACTGAACAGTCAACTTTTTGCATGGGAATCCGCTGAGTCAGGTCACCTTTGAGTACCATCTCTCTAACAGTATCATAGGATTTTTTCATCGGCTTATTCACCAGCTTTTCTACAAGAAAGTAAAGAAGTGCTGCATATACTAAAACAAATGCGAAGCCGATGAGAATATTACTTAGGACCGTCTCTTGTTGATAATTTTTAATAGTGAAAGTCGCCACAATAACGATCACCATCGTAACCACAGAAGCCATTAATTTTGTTTTGGTTGTCTGAATTTTAAGCATCTCCTTTCTCCTTGTTTGTTATTCGCAATTAATCAATAAACACACCTCATTTGTCATTCGCTAAAGTCCGTTTGTCCTCAGCCAGCACTCCGAAGCATTTGAGACTTGAGTTTCTACTATTTTATTCACTCCGGCCTGCTGCCCATGCGATGTGTAAAAACACCTAAACCTTAAACTTTCTTACCATCTCGTTCAACTTTTCCGACAGTTTGGCCAGCACTTCGGCACTCATGTTCACCTGACCGCTGCTGTTGGACATCTCCCCTGCCGCCTGGTTGACATCGGCAATATCTTTGGCAATATCTCCGGCAACACCGGAACTTTGGGCGATGTTTTCATTGATTTCCTGTATACCCTGGGACGCCTGGGCGACATTTCCGGCAATCTCCCTGGTCGTTGCCGACTGCTCTTCCACCGCCGTGGCAATGGTCGAAACAATCTCATCGACATCGTTGATAACCGTTAAAATTTGACCAATTTCAGTAACCGTTGCATCTGTTGAGCCTTGAATGGCGCCAATCTTTTTCTTTATCTCCAATGTGGCCTCAGCGGTCTGTTTGGCAAGATCTTTAATCTCATTTGCGACAACGGCAAAACCTTTGCCGGCCTCACCGGCACGCGCAGCCTCAATGGTGGCATTTAACGCCAGCAGGTTGACCTGTTCCGAAATCTCGGTGATCGTCTCAACAACCTTCCCTATCTCTTCGGCTGCATTGCCCAGTTCGTCAACCTTATTCGAAGCGCTCTGCGTCTGGGCAACAGCTTTTCCGGTGATGTGGCTAGCTTTTTCTGAATTTTGTGCAATTTCGTTAATGGTGGCGGTCATCTCTTCAGCTGCCGTGGCCACCATATTTACATTGGTTGCAGCCTGTTCAGTCGACGCAGCAACAGAATTCATGTTTGAATTCATTTCTTCTCCAGCTGTGGCAACCCCATTGGCCTTTTGAGACGTCTGCTCTGCGCCGGAAGTCATCTGTTTTGAAATTTCTGATAATTCTCTGGATGCATCGTTTACTTGATTTGCGTTTTGAGCGACATCTTTTATAATTTTTTGTATCGTATCTATAAATTTGTTGAACCAATCTGCCATATCGCCGATCTCATCTTTTGTTTCTACTTTTAGCCGTTTGGTCAGATCCCCTTCTCCCTCGGCAATATCTTTGAGCATCTCGCCGGCGTTTTTGATGGGTACTGTAATCTTACGCGATATATAAGTGGTTACGGCAGCGCCAATCACCAATAAAATTATGATAACTCCTATGAGTTCATTTCTCTGGCTGGCGATCGCTGCTTTTATTTCTTTTGTTTTTTGAATTTCGAGAGCTTTTATATCATCCAGGTAAACACCGGTTCCCACAATCCAGTTCCAAGGCTTGAAAAGTTTGACGTACGATAATTTTGGAACCGGCTGATCATATCCGGGTTTCGGCCACATATAATCCACAAATCCTTCATTTTTTTCCCTGCACACTTTG
>JBFESJ010000204.1:0-6517 GCA_041548585.1 Desulfobacterales bacterium
TCATGCCACAGCCATACTGCAGCATAATCGGAAGCCAGCAAGATTTGCCGTTCATGTAAAGCTGTGTCGGTGTCAACTTTTGGCCCTTTTTAGGCTTTACTCTAGGGAGCGGAAAACCTTTTTTATCGAGAATATATCCCAGTTCCTCAGGACCCAGCAAATCTTCCTTTTCTTTTTTGGTCCAGGGCCTATTAATAAACTCAATGACCTGTTCTTTCGTCCAGTCCTTGCTGTAAATCGCTCCGGTGTCCTCTGTGTACCAGTCTATATCTCCCCCTCCGTAAGCCGAGTAATTCGGGAAATCGGAACCGCCATCGGCAAATGACGTTCCGGCAAACGCGGCTGCTATAAAAAGGCAAAATATCATTAGTATGAGTTTGTTAACCGTTTTCATTTTTACCCCCATTCTAAGGTAATCATTTCGTAATTGTATAATGAACCATCATACAGCGTTTAATCCTAAATTTTTCACCTCCTTTCGTCGGGCTGACAGTGTTTGGGTTGGTGTCTTGAATGGAAGTCAGGTAATTTTACACCATGTAAAATTGCCTGACACCGATTCTTTTAAATTTAATAGTGTCCGCTATTTGAGATGGTCGAATAACCTCCTGTGATTCAATGAAATATAAGCGTTCATGATACTTTTTGTTGTATCATTTTTCTCTGGCCGGCACTTTATATTCCAAATTAAAGTAGTGCACAAAACGTGCCATATGATGCCTCTGGAGGCATATCCATTCCTACACGTTTTTACCTATATCGAAGGGTTGAAGGGGCAGGTGAACGCTTAAGAAATATTGCACAATTTGTAACATATTCAATGGCGTCCGGTCCGTTTAGTTACGATGTAATGATTGCGGAGTGTAAGCACCTGTATGGTATGCAGCTGCATACCATCCGGTTCAGCAAATGAGTTAACATGCAGTATGAATTACCGGGTTGAATTGGTGTTTAAAAAAGTTCCCAAAAACATGGCATTATTATTGCGTGTTTGAATAGATACCTCGACAGGTTCCGATTTCAAACAGCAAGGAGGAATTATGAAAATATGTCGAAATTGCAGCCAGGCAATCGCTGAAGGGATCACCGCATGCCCCTTGTGCGGAGCAGACGTCGGCCCGATGAGAAAATATATTGATGACTACCGGATAGAGAACATCATTCACGAAGGACATACCCGCATAATTTGCCGGGCAACCAGAAGAGATACTGAAAAACCGTATATGCTTCAAATTTTTATCTCACCGTCCGGTGTCAATGAAATCGTGGCCGAACGGCTCAAGCAAGGGTTGGAAAAACTCCAAAAGCTGCCCGCTGATGGGTTCGTCCGGCACCATGAGATCCAACGCTCCTCAGACGGACTTTGGTATAGCGTCAGCGAATGGGTCGAAGCCGAGAGCTGGATTGATTTGGTGACTTCGGGACAACTCGACGACTGCCGGGTATTGCTGGATCTTTTTCAAAAAATTGCTTCAACGCTGGCGATACTTCATCAAAAAGGACATATCATCCCCCTTCTGAATCTGGGCGACATAATGGTCGTCAAAGACGAAAAAGGCGAATTAACCGCCAAGATTGACTATAAATTGTCCCGTTTCCTTGATCCCGAATTCTCCGGATCCGGCCCCATGCTGAAAAGACGCATTGAATGCCATCCGGATATAAAAAACAAACGTCCGCTGGATTTCAGGAGCGATATATGGTCGTTGGGCGCAGTATTTTTAGAACTTCTTACAGCCGATTTCGACTTCTGTGACTTTCACAACCGGGTTGATGCCTTGCCCATGCCTCAAAACATTCTATCGCTGTTCAAATTCATGCTGGCCGAAGATCCTGATCTGCGACCCCAGTCCATGAACGAGGTGACCCGTATCTTGTCTCGGGTTAAGGAAGAACAGATCGAAGAAGTTAACGTCAGTCGCCTTGAATTGGCGCCGAAACCGGTGATGGGAATCAAAGGGCTCAAAAAAAACTTAAGCCTGTTGACCGCCGTTTTGGTTGTTTTTGTCGTGCTTGGCGGTTTGGTCTGGCGCCACTTTGATTTGGATAAAAGAGATGTCAGGGCCCAAGGTCCGGGCGATACGCTTTTGGGAAATTACGCCAACAGTTACGCCGGCTCGGTCGCTTTCTTGGGCGTGGATTACTGGCTGAAGGAGGGATCAAACATCATTTATAGAAATCAAGCCGAGGGGACCGCCTTTCTTGTGGATGATGAGGGCTACTTGCTGACCAACCGTCATGTAGCTTGCCCCTGGCTGGTGGACGATGACCTTGATAAGGCCGTCGAAAGACACCGAATTTGGAAATTATCTCGATCACTTCGTTTTGGGTACAAAATGTATTTGTGGTTTGACGGCGAAAAAGCCTTTAATCGCTCGTCCGATCTTGATGAGAGCACCGACCCCACCGATATCTATAGAACCGATTCGGGCTTCTGCACGGACGGCCCTCGACGTGTATGCATCGCCGGAGTTGCCAAGCCGTCGTTCAAGCGAAAGGATCTAATGCTTTCGCCGCTAATGAATGATTTTACCGTTCTCAAAATAAACAGGGTTCCTGAAGGGTTAAAATCTTTGCCCCTTGATACCAATCTGGATATTAACAACATCCCCAGACTTTCTCCGATTATTACCATGGGATTTCCTCTGGGTGCCAAGACACTGGGATCTACTGCCGATGTCAGCGTGACCAAGGGGCATATTCGCCGTTGTTTTGACGGTATGGTTCAGGTTGACGCTTCTTTCTACAAGGGCAATAGTGGGGGGCCGGTTATCGATATTCAAGGCAATGTCATCGGGATCGCTTCGCGAGTTGCCATCGCTCCGCAACGCGGTCAGCCCATGTTTTTAAACAACCGCCTCTCGGATTTCGGGTTGGTCTTGCCCATCTCCAAGGCTGTACCGCTGCTTCGAGAGATAAAGGCACATCAGGTCAAATGGAATGGACTCTTGGATATCGCCGTTGAGGAAAAAATTAACAGCATGAGAAAAATAGCGGGTGAGAACCGCTGGTCCGAAGCCATGACGCTGGCCGATAAAGAGCTCAAAAACAGTTTTGACCCGTCTCTGGTCGTGGCAGCCGGAATGATGCACTTCTGTGCCGGGGACATCAAAGGCGCCAAACGGCTTTTCAGTCAAGGTATTTCCATCGACTCCGATGATTACGATTCCAAGTTCATGCTGTTTCTCATTGATTGGCTGAACGGTCGCTCCGCCGGGAATCCCCTTCGCCGGGATTTGCTCGCCCAGGGTTGGCGTTCTTCAGCCGAATTCCAGGGCTATCTGGCACGGATTCTGGAGGGAAAGGTCGGCCGGGAATCCGCCCTCAACGGCTGGTACACCGAAGCCGAGAAAAGCTGGATATACTATGTTGTGGGTCTTATCCTTGCGAAACAAGAGAAGCTGGCAGAATCCGAATGGCTGCTTAAGGAGGCGGTAACGGCGGCCGACAACGACTCCTGGGCATTCTTCCTGGCGCGCGCCAAATTGGACCAGATTCAAATTCAAAGGCTGGAGTCTTACAAGGTCAGTGATCGGTACACGGAGTACCAGGTCGAGATGGATGCGTTCAGCAAATCCGTTCAAAAGGTACATTTGGACAAGAAAGGGGTTCGAAACAAGGTGGATTTGCTCTGGAAACAGTTCAATACCGAAATTGCGATTCCGGAAGATAAGCGGCGAAACCTTGAAAAAATTCTTGAAATTGACAGCACCAACGCAGCCGCCCGATTGATGTTGATCGTTCATTTCGCCATGGACGAAATGTGGTCTCAGTCCCTGGAACATACCAGATTCTTTCTCCGTAAAAAAGGTCGGGAAGAAGCGAACCGATTGGGGGCCGGTCTGTTGGAACCCTTAATTCTTCACAAAATGGGACTAAAGGATGCCGCCCGAGATTGTTTGAACCGTTATTACAACAATATCCGGGATCCTTGGTACCGGGCCATCAGCGATTGTCTGTTGGGTAAACAGACCGAGCAATCCCTGACCGAGAAGTCTCTGGAGAATTCGGAATACCTGCTCACCGCTCACGTGGCCCTTGGACTTTGGGCCGAAGGTTCCGGGGAAAAAAAGAAGGCCATTCGGCATTACAAGGAGGCCATGGCATCGTGCCTGGAAAACTGGCTGGAGTACGATTTGGCCAAAAAACGGATTCGGACACTGAAGCGTCAAATAAAGCTTGAGCAAAATTTAAGGACATTTTAAACGCCACTCTAAAATGAGATAACGAATTTTTCCGTCTTAGCATTATACGCTGCGAGTAAGTACCAGACGATAAAAAAAGCCAAATAAAGAATCGGGGTCCAGGTCCAGGTGAAGATATCGACAACATAAATCCCCTTGCCCAAAAAGGGACCCAGAGCGGTATTTTGCACGGCGAATTTAAATGCCGGATACACCGAACAAAAACCGACGATAGCCAACCAGATTTTGGTGTTTCCTTCACCGGCCCGCCACAGGCCGGAACTGGCGCAGGCACCGGCAATGACCATCCCCAGACCGAAAATAACGCCGCCGATCAAACTTCCCAACCAGAAACGGTGGTCGATACCATGGGTGTCCGGCTGAAAGAAACCGTACTTTATAATAGCAGAGCCGGCGCTGTAGATGATCAGGCTCAGGATTACCGCTTTGACCATTTCATAATCACCAGTCATAAAAGGATTTCGAAAGGTTCGCTGTAGACAGAAGCGGGCCCGTTGCATAAAAAACCCGATCCACAGCCCGAAAAAGGCCATACCCCCGATCAGGGTTTTATCGAAGGCAGCGTAGACATAAAAAGAAAGACATATTGCGATATAGATGCTAGCTCCGATGTAAGGATACACTTTGCTCCAGTTGATTAACGGTGTTTTTTTAGAATCCACAGGTTTTTGAGTCGGTATTTTTACCGGCCAGTGTAACATCTCCCAGATAAGATATTTGACACCCAGATATGATCCGGCAGCCAGGCCGATCATCATTGCGAACCCCCCCAGGGAATAGACGCCCACAGCAGTGTAAAACCCGCCTTCAATACACCCGTTGGCAAAAGAAGAGCCTATTCCCATTAAGGCGCCCCCAAGGAATCCTTTTACATACTCTCGGCCCGGTGCGCGGTAGGTACTAAACTGCCTTTTCATCATGGACGCACCCATTGAACCGAAAATCATGCCAAGGTTCATAACGGAAACAGGATGGATCCAGGGGGCAAGAGGCGCTTCCTTTAAGCCGGCAAGTTTTCCAAGGCCCAGATAGTAATACAGCTGATTGCCCCAGTTGCCATATCCGGAAGAAATACCCCAGGGATAACGCCACATAAAAATCAGTATGGCCAGAATACCCAGTCCGACACCGGCCAACCACATGGGCATATCCTGAATGAAAATAAAATGGTAACCTTTACGGATTTCTTCCCAAATATCACCCCTCAGGCCTGTATGTGTCGTTTCCAATGGCAACGTCTCCTTGTAATTTTCGTCAAATAATTATTGACCGCACCGAGACTTCAGAACGAAGTATCCGTGTCAAAAAAGAGGATACTATGGTTGTGAAATCACCGGGCTGAAAGATCCCATTGTTAAAGATGTCATTCAAAATGTTTGTGCAATTTCTGTTCCATAATTGCCTAATTTAAGAGAATATTTGTGCAATTCAAGCCATTCCCACTCACATCTTGTTAAAATAAAAAAACATACGAGATCGACCCCTTGGCCTGTTCCAAGTGCCAGGGGGTCGATGCGGATCATCAGCGTCATAGAAGATCCGAATATCGTCAAAAAAAATCCTCAAACAACCGGATTTTTGAGATATAAAACGAAATCCGGCGCCCAGGGTCAATGCCCCCCCGCTATTGCCTTTCCAGTGGATAACGATGCACCATGGCCCTGCGCGGATGATTACTTGAAAGACCCTGAATGTCCGTCTGGCGCCTGTTTTCAATCAAAATCCAATTTCGCTTTTAACCGCTCTCCAAAGGCGAGTTCCGATCCATTCAATATTTATCATTTAATCTTATAAATTCTTAAAGATTACACGAATACATTTTACACCCTGTAAAAAATTCTGACATCTTATGCCCTGCAAATCTATGTATCAGACGCTCCTTTTTTCCAATAAGCCAGTCTTATCTAAGTGTTACATAGATCACCAGGTGTTTTGAATCCTGGCATGATTGTCGCAAAAGTAAAGTTATATCGGAAAGGTAAGACGATATCGCAAAGGTAAGACCATAGGAGTTTGACCCTATTTGAAGGTAATTGCGTTTATTGCTGCTTCACAGATGATGGTAAACACGGGATGTTCTTTACCTCCATAATAGACACTCGCACCATTGATAACCGGTGTCGGAAAATTTTACACGATGAAAAGAATTCCAGACAACCAGAAATGATTGAATGATTGGGGAAAAATTAAGGAGGGAATTAAAATGAGTTATTACCTATACAGCAACACTCAGGAAGTGACCCCTTATGAAAGGATGATGGCATCGCTCAATGGAGAAAAAAGGGACCGTGTACCGGTTCATTTCTATCCCA
>JBFESJ010000205.1:0-6456 GCA_041548585.1 Desulfobacterales bacterium
CTGCTGGCCAACGAACTGGGAATGAAGGATCTGCTTTTTGGCAACATCAATTTTTTGGTGAAACATGGACAAAAGGTTCAGGATGCGTTTCAGCTTTTTGACGGGTATCTGGACTCAAATGTAAGGCTTGCAATTCAGGGACTGGATACGGACAACCTGATCCCCTACCTGGAATGGCTCATGCGCTGGGGACGGTTAGACGATGCATCGATTGCTTGGCAAAAAGTTGTCGATACCGGCACCTTGAATGAGGATATCCAATTAAAATATATTCATTTTCTTGTGGGTCAAAAACAGGTTGAAAGGGCCGCTGAAATACGAAAAATCAGCAATGAAGGTTTTGTCGGTATGACAAATGCAGGGTTTGAGAATGAGATCACCGGCCGCGGATTCGATTGGCGGTATACTCCCAACCAAAAAGACAAATGGACCATTCGGCGGACCATGACCCGGGCGCTGAACGGTAGCTACTGCCTAAAGGTTCGGTTCGAAGGAAAAGAGAACATTTCCTTTGGCCACCTGTATCAGATCGTACCGGTAGACCCAATGATCCATTACCGGTTAGCCTTTAAATGGCGAAGCCGGGATCTTACCACAGACCAGGGCCCCTTCGTGGATATTTATGGCTATGATTGCAAGGGGTTTTACGCCAAAGGCCCCATGATGCTCGGCACACACAACTGGCAAAAGCAGGACATTGAATTTACGGTACCTGAAGGGTGTCATGCAGTGGTGATCCGCCTGCATCGGCGTCCCAGCCGGCGGTTCGACAGCAAAATCGCCGGAAGATTGTGGCTGGATGAATTTAACCTGGAAAAAGTGTCCCCCCCTCGAAATTAAATGAATGATTCACCGCAAGGATCGCAGGGGAAGACATCTATTTCTTTTCGGCTGAGCAAAAAATGGAATACTTAGACGTTTAAAAAAGGATGGACAACAAAATCTATATCTAGTATTTAAAGGTGGGATACACCATGTCAGATGAAACTTTTGAATTAACTCGACTTAAGGAGAATTACAACGGAAGAGGGACGGGTGAACACCTCCCCTCCACCGAACTCCGTCAAACCTTTTCCGAATGGGATACGGAAGAAGTCCATCTGCGCGACTACCTGGATGTCATTTTCCGTCGAAAGTGGCTCATTCTCAGTTTTTTGATGCTGACCTTTATTTCAACCCTCATCTTCACCTTCGCCTCCCCCAAAATTTATAAGGCCTCATCCGCCATCGAAGTGTCGCCACAGGATCAGAAGGTGACCAAGTTTGAGGAGGTGGTTGCCACAGAGGTTCGTGCTCAGGAGTATTATCAGACCCAGGTGGATTTGCTTCAAAACAATGCCCTTGCCGGCCGGGTGATTGAAAAACTCGACCTGACCGAAAACCCGGTTGTCCTCGAAATGCTTTACGGAGACAGGAATCCGGGTGTCATCTCAACCGTAAAAGAATGGTTTAAAACAATATTAATTAAAGAAAAAGAGCAAAATAATCCGCCAGAAGTTTCGGAAGAGGCACTCAAACAGCGAGATCTGTTCAGATTTATTGAAGACAACCTTGAGATTTCCCCCAAAAGAAACTCCATGCTGATCAGCGTTTCGTTTACATCTCCGGACCGCCGCCTGTCACAAAATGTGGTCAATGCTTTTACAGAAGAATTTGTTCGCTGGAACATGGAGAAAAAACTCGATGCGTCTCAACTGGCCCGGGATTTTCTGATGAAGCAGATCGACCGGGCCAAGATCAATCTTGAAAAAGCCGAAGAAGATTTAAACCGATTTGCCAAACAGGCCGGTATTGTTTCTATGGACGCCAAGCTCAACAGCATCTATCGCCAGCTTGAGGAGCTGAATTCGGCTTTGGCCGTCGCTGAAACCGACTTGATCAATAAAGAATCTGTTTACAAACAGGCGGTACAGGACGGACCGTCCCATTTGCCCCGGGTGATGGAGAGTCCTGTGATTGGCGATTTAAAGGCCGACTATGCCCGGCTGCAATCTGAATATGAAGACCTGGCCGTTACGTTTCATGATGAATACCCGGCGGTTAAAGCCTTAAAGACAAAAATGAACAGTATTGGTGACCGCATCAACATCGAAGAGAAAAAAATATTGATGTCGGTTGAAAACGAATATCAGGCTGCCCTGAAAACCGTCGAAACCATGCGGTTTAGGGTTGAAGCGCAGAAACAGATGGCCATTGATTTGAATGAGCGAGCAACCCAGTACAAGATCATGGCCCGTGAGGTGGAGACCAATAAGGGGATCTACCAGAGCCTTTTGGAGCGAACCAAAGAGATTGAGTCCATGGTGGGTGTCTCCTCCAGCAATATTCATATTGTGAATAAAGCCATGCTGCCGATTAAGCCGTTTAAGCCCAAAGTCAAATTGAATCTGCTTCTGGCCATTGTGGTGGGATTGATGGGTGGGATCGGGCTGGCATTTTTTCTGGAATATTTTACAGATACAATTACCAATCCTGACGAGATTTCCGACCGATTTCGTATTCCGATTCTGGGGGTGGCGCCTTTGTTCAAAACCACCGAGTTTCCGGTTGAACAAACCTTTATCAGAGATCCCCGGTCGCCGCTTTCCGAAGCCATTCGAAGCACCAAGATGTCGATCCAGCTGGCGGGGACTGCTAACCAGGCCAAAAGTTTCCTTTTGACCAGCATCAAGCCCTCAGAAGGCAAAACAACAATGGCGGCCAATCTGGCACTGGCCTTTGCAGGTGCAGGTGAGAAAGTGGTGCTCATCGATGCGGATATGCGAAAGCCCAAACTCCACAAGTTTTTCCAGAATCACAATGATTCTTTCAGTCCCGGTTTATCGAGATTCCTGAGTGGCGTCAGCAGTAAGGGGCTGGTCTGTCAAAACGGCATAGATAACTTATGTTTTATTCCTGCAGGACCTGCGCCGCCCAATCCTGCTGAACTCCTGGCCTCGGACCGTTTTTCGCTGATGATCCAGGCCCTGATCCGGCGCTTTGATCGGGTGATTGTGGACGGACCACCCTATGTGGGGTTTGCCGATTCCCTGATGCTGTCTAGGCATGTGGGGGGTGTCATTCTGGTCAGCAGCATGGGCGAAACCACACGCGATGCCATACGTCATTTTAAAAAGAGCATGATCAACTCGCAGGGCAAAATACTGGGATGTGTCATCAACAAGGTTGATGTCAGCAGGCGTTTTGGATATCAGCCCTACTATCGATATTACGGTTATTATCAATACTACGGTGAGGTAGAAGACCGGGCCTTAAAAGAAGAAAAGGAGAAACCTGCCAGAATCACCCAAAAATAAATATTCAAGTTTTGCAGTTTTACACCCGAATATTATTAAAGAATCTTTGATCTAAACTGAGCGTTTCAAATAGTGACAGGAATATAAAAAATTAATAACTACAGATAAATATAAATTGCTAAAATCGGCTCAACTTAGGCTTGAGTTTACAGGGCGAAATAAATTTTTTAAGATAAAATCATAATTCGGGGCCGAACCTATAGGATTTGTTGTAGAAATCCTCTTTTTTGCATTGATCATTGAGTCAATTTAAAGAGACCTTTGAAAAAAAATCAATTTTGTTCAAGGCCAATGAAGGAGAGAATTTTAACCACCCCAGAGGAATATGCTTCGCATTCCACAGGGCAGGCAGACATACATTGAGTATTTCGAGGATTAAAATTTGAGCATGACGCAGGGATTGGACAAAAGGGGATGTTTTTCAAAGGTCTCCTAAAGGATATCCATGTATCTTTCTTACTATAACCTGAAAGCAAAACCCTTTCAAATGAGCACGGATCCGGAGTTTCTCTGGTTGGGAGAAAAGCACAGAGAAGCCCTGGCAATCCTGAAATACGCCATTTTGGAAAACAAAGGAGTACTGGCGCTTACCGGGGATGTTGGGACCGGTAAAACAACGCTCATCAACGCATTGTTAAAGAGTCTTGGAGAGGATACGATAACGGCCACCATTTATGATCCCAGGCTCGAGGTCCTTGATTTTTTCAACACGGTTGCAGCTGCATTTCAAATCGGAAAGACCTTCGAGGGCAAGGGCAAGTTTATCCTTCAGTTTATGGATTTTTTAATCAAGGCCCACGAACGGAATCAGAAAGTTCTTCTGATCATTGATGAGGCCCAGGGGATTAATGAAGATCTGCTTGAAGAATTACGGCTATTATCGAATCTTGAAGCCGAATACACCAGATTACTGAACATCTTTTTTGTGGGCCAGAATGAATTTGTCGATATTTTACAGAAATACGAAAACAGGGCCTTAAGGCAGAGAGTTACAATACGGTATCACATCGATCCACTGACCCTGAATGAAACAGCCGCATATATCAAGTACCGACTTGAAGTGGGGGGTACCGAAGCGCCTATTTTTGACTCCGGCGCAATCGATGAGATTTTTTTCTTTTCAGGCGGATACCCCCGACTGATCAATATCATGTGCGATCATGCATTGTTGAGCGGCTATGTTCGAGAGGTTCAAGTTATCAACGCAGATCTCATAAGGGAATGCAGAGCGGAACTGCTGGTATCAAAAAAAGCTCCTGAAAAAGATTTCCAATACCCCGGCGATGATCTTCGATCACTCCCGAGTGAGACAACACCAACTGAGCCGCCGGTGGGTCCGTTCATTCCTGTGGAGGATCCTCATGTTCAGGAACAGGAAGACGAACAGGTGGCGTTCACTAGACCGCTAACTGCAAGAGAACTGGCAACACGTAGAAGGTCTTCGAAAAAGCGTTTTGTTTGGTCACCCATAACCATCGCTTTTCTTTTGCTTTTCGGACTCGCCGCCGGGTATTTTTTTTACAGCGATGATAAAGATACGGCCGAATCTTTTGCCACATCGGCTAAACGGCAGGCCGATAAATCTTTTTCGGTAAAAGCAGGATCCAAAAATGATACGCCACCGATGGTTCCAACCCCACCTGAAACATCGGACATTCCCACCCGGATTGAAGCAGGCAAAGTGGGAGATTCCCGTTTTTTCATAGCAAAATCTCCGAATTCAAGCTTATTCAAAGAAACCATTCCAAAGGAGACTGAAACGCCACAGGTTATTCCTTCTAAGCCGGCTTCAGAAGAGAATGGTTTACAAACCGACACTACAAAACCGGATGATCCGGGATCGTCAGGTCTGAATCAAAAGACGCCGGCCGCAACTCCAAAGCCCATAAAGACACCGGTAAAAACTCGGGAGTCGGTCCGCACACCCGATAGAATACCGCCAAAATCGCCACGTACCACCGGTGTTTCGTCGGATGTGAACAAAACGCCTGTGGTCATTCCGGCGCCAGTAAAGAAGGAGAGCACGATTCAGATATCGGCTTCAAAGCCGGTTCAAGTTCATGAAAAACCGAAACTACCTGAACCGGTTAAGAAAACGGCCGTTACGCCGGTTAAAAAACCTGAAACCGCAGAGTCTTTGACAAAATCAGTTCAACCACTGAAAAAGACCCCGGAAAAATATCCGGCCGAACCCGATTCTCAGAAGAAAAAGGAACCGGCAACCCCAAAAAGCCCTTTGGTGGAAAAGGGATTTCCTGTCGCATCCCCTGATTCTTCAAAGAAACAAACGGCTACGCCTGCCCCAAGAGCTTCGACTCGCTGGCCCGAACAGACCGTCGTTTCAAAAGAAGATGCGCCGAAAGTGGGTAAAATTGGGACCAGGGAAACGGCACAACCCGCAATGCCGGCGCCGGACGAAAACAAGGCTGTAGGTCGAGCTGATGGGAACGTTGTGGCTTCAATCGGGGCCAAGAGCAAACCTGAAACAGGGGACAAAATTACGTTTACGAATAGAGATTTGCAGACCCGCCTGAAAGTCTTTTTAACCGAGTATTGCCGGATCTATGCACAAAAAGATCTGGATAAGTTCAGCACCTTTTTTACCCCTGATGCCCTTGAAAAGGGTAAGCCGTTTCGTTCCTGGCTTTCTCAGTATCGCCGGACTTTTGCTAAGATTGATGCAATGGAATACGCCATTGAGCTGGATCGTTACGCGATTCAGGAAAATGCCGGACTCGTTAGAATCGAGGGGACCTTTCATGTCAGGGCCAAGTTGGTCGACACTGTGCAATTTCGGAAAAGCACCGGCCAGATCTCCATGGTGCTTGAAGCGGAAGGGAACTCGTTTAAGGTTAAGCAGTTGGATTATTAATAATTAGTAAATTAGATACCCGCCATAACCCTTGCCTGTTAAATTGTTACCGAGGACTTCTCATAAAGCCTGAAGTTTGAAGTGATCTAAAGTGATCTAAAATGAGCTAAAGTTGAGGAACGCACTTTCAGCGCGATCAATTATAAGTAAAATTGATAGAATAGCTTAATTTCCCAGTTTAATACGGGATAAATAGGCACTTTAGTTCACTTTAAACTTTAGACACTTGTAACTTTTTTTTGCAAAGGTCTTTTTTTACCATTCCGGATTTCTGTACCCCACGCCAAG
>JBFESJ010000206.1:0-6441 GCA_041548585.1 Desulfobacterales bacterium
GTGCCGACCGGTTCTGAGTAGGCTGAACCATTTGTATATCAGGGAAAAAATAAAACCGTGGGCACATCCAAGCCCACGGTTTTTTTGTTTTAAATTTGAATTCCCCGCTGCTTGTTGGAGCGAAGCGGAAATCCCGCCTACCGGGGTCGGAACGCAGTGGAGATTTATCCGCCTCTGGAGGATTTATCCGCCTCTGGAGGATTTATCCGCCTCTGGAGGATCCCGATTCTCGGGGCAGCGCGGGATGAATTCAAATGCGGATTAGATCCCGAAGGTAAACCTTCGGGAGTTTCATAAAATCGTTATACGATTTTATTGACCCGTCAAAAAAACCGGTTTTCGGGGATCGGGGACCAGTCGTAAGTCGATGGCGTCGCAAACACAGGACGGCTGACCCTTGACCGCTGATGACCTGTAAGGAGGAAAAACCATGCTCATTGTTATGGATAAAAAAGCAACCCAGGCACAAATTGATATTGTGGTAGATGCAATCGAACAGCGGGGATTTACGGCACGCCCTATCCCAGGCGGTGAAAGGGTGTCAATCGGTATTTTAAACAACAAGGGGCATGTTGACGCATCACTGTTCTTGGGGTTGGCCGGGGTCAAGGATGCAATTCATGTCACACGTCCGTACAAACTTGTCAGCCGTGAATTTAAACATGAGGACACCATCGTTCAAATCGGAGGTGTTTCTATAGGCAGCGGCAACCTAACGATTATAGCCGGACCCTGTGCCGTTGAAAGTGAATATCAGGCCTTAACCATTGCAGAGCATGTCCAACGCAGCGGTGCACAGCTTTTTAGGGGCGGGGCCTTTAAACCCCGGACATCGCCGTATTCGTTTCAGGGACTTGGAGAAGAAGGGTTGAAAATTCTTGCAAAGGTTCGCGAAAAAACGGGGATGCCGGTTGTCACAGAGGTAATGGATTTGGAAAAAATTGACCTGGTGGAAGCATACGCCGATGTTATTCAGATCGGAGCACGGAACATGCAGAATTTCAGTTTGCTGCGGCGGGCCGGCCGGGCCCGTAAACCGATTTTGCTCAAACGGGGTATGGCAGCGACCATTGATGAATGGTTGATGGCGGCGGAATATATAATGGAAGGCGGAAATTCACAGGTGATTTTATGCGAAAGGGGGGTACGGACGTTTGTTCATCACAGTCGCAACACACTTGATCTTTCCGCTGTTTCCGTAGTAATTAAAGAAAGCCATCTTCCGATTATTGTTGATCCCAGCCATGCCGCAGGACGTCGTGATCAGGTTATTCCTTTGGGCCGGGCGGCGGTGGCTGTAGGTGCCCATGGGTTGATTGTAGAAGTTCATCATGCGCCTGAGGAGGCGTTAAGTGATGGTGCCCAGTCTCTTTATCCCAATCAGTTTGAGAAGATGTGCCGACAGGTTCGATCGATCTATAATGACCTGAAAATGGAAGTCCAGAATTCGTTAACAGGTTAAACGAACAAAAGTGATGGATTGTGGATGACAGGTGATAGGTGATATGAAAAGGAATGGCGCTTAAATGGACGACTATTTTCCGATGTGTCATTTGATTGTCGATTGATGATTTGTGATTTGTGATTGAAAAACAACAAGGGCATAAAAAGGCTCAGAGCGATCATGATCTTTAGGGCTATGCGTAGATCCCGATATGACGGGGCTAAAAGCCTGTTGAAAGACAATTTTTTATGAACATAGAAATACTCATCACCGGAGACGAAATCCGGTCCGGCGCAGTGGTTGACCGAAATTCAGCCTATATCGCTATGAAGCTCGAAGAAGCCGGTTTTAACGTCATGCGTCACACATGTGTCGGCGACAACATGGATCATCTTGTTTCAATCATTCAAGACGTCGGAAGCCGTGCAGATGCTGCTGTGGTCACCGGCGGGTTGGGGCCGACGCCGGATGATATTACGACCCAAGCGGCTGCCAAATCAGTCGGTGTCGAACTTGTCTTGAACCTGCCGGCACTCGATCGTGTTGAAAGCTATTTTAAGGCCAGACAGCGCCTTATGCCTGAATCCAACAAAAAACAGGCCATGCTGCCTCGGGGCGCTGAGCCGATCACCAATTCAATGGGAACAGCACCTGGATTCATGCTCAAAATAGACCGATGCATGTTTTTCTTTTTGCCCGGAGTCCCGTTTGAAATGCAAAATATGCTTTCAGATACTGTCCTTCCTCAGTTGGAGAAGCTGCGGGGCAGCATCTGTGAATTCAGCATGGTAAAGACCCTATCCACATTCGGCTTAACGGAATCGGCCACAGCTGAGCAGTTGGCAGACATAAACGTTAAGTTTCCAGGGATTACGCTGGGATTTCGAGCAAAATTTCCGGAAATCCAGATCAAACTGTACGGCCGGGGCAAAGACAAAGAAACACTTCAACACATAATGGCCGAGGCCGCTGAGTCGGTTCTAAAATTAATAGGGGACAAAGTGTTTTCTCTTGATGGAAGCCCCATGGAGACTGTGGTGGGCAGGCTTCTTTCCGGAAAAAAAGCGACTCTGGCGGTTGCCGAAAGCTGTACCGGTGGTTTAATATCTCACATGCTGACCAATGTGGCGGGCAGTTCAGACTATTTTCTTTTCTCAGGGGTTACGTATTCAAATGAAGCCAAAGAAAAGGTGTTGGGCGTATCATCTGACCTCCTTGAACGCTACGGAGCCGTTCATGAAAAGACCGCAAAAGAGATGGCAAAAGGTGTAAGACGGATTGCCGATTCAGATTATGGAATTTCAACCAGCGGTATTGCCGGACCGGACGGGGGAACCGACGATAAGCCCGTGGGGACGGTTTGCATTGGTCTTGCCACCCGCCGATCTGCCAAGGGATTTCGGTTCTTTTTTCCATTTAACAGCCGGTCGAGGAATAAAAAGATTTTTGCCATGAAGGCACTGGATATCCTCAGGCGGGAACTTCTATCCTAGCGTCGGTTAACCAACCAAACAATTCATCGTCGTTCTCAGAAACATGTTCCGGTTGAGACGACGATAAGCTTTCGATTAGAATAATAGTTAGCGTCCATCAACAATCCCATCAGAGCAGCCATTCCTTGAACCACAATGCCGCTTGCCGCACAAAGTCTTCCTGATGCTTTTTGTTGCTCATTCGGTGGTCCCCGCCTTTTTGAATGATTAATTTTTTTGGATTGACGGATTTGGTGTAAATTTCATGGGCATTGGAAGGCGGCACAAGAACATCGGAATCACCGTGTAAAATAAAAATGTGATGAAGACGTTTGAGCGTGCTTGAAATGTCCCACACCAGATGTTTTTGATCTATCAATGATTTTACTGACTCAGCATCATCCGATTTTTTCAAAGCTGTATTTACGGAAGTGCTGCGAACAGGGGATGCGTAGGTGACCAGCGCTTTTATATCCAGGACTGCCGCTACAGCCATGCAGACAGCCCCTCCCATGCTGCTCCCGAAAAGCCCGATTCGTTCCCCCATATCTTTTCGCAGTTGAATGGTTTTTGTGGCACTGATTAAATCATTGCAGCGGGTTTCTAAAGAGGTTACTTCATCAAAAACACCTTCGCTCTGTCCACAACCCCGATGGTCGAATCTGAAATAAGCAATACCGTGGGTATTACATTCTCGGGCCAGAGCAATCTGCTTGGGGGATTCGCCGCTGCTGAGCAGGCCGTGAGAACCGATGACAACCGGAGGAAGCTCGGCTTCCGGTAAGTGAACCGTGCCTCTGAGAAGGAATCCGTTGGATGTAAAGGTGATATTTTCTTGATTCATGGTTGGATTATCTCATGATTCGTGATATTTTTCAACACGACGGTGTTTATCACAGAGAAGGGGGGTTTTTCCCAAAAACATTTATTCACCATGGAGAAAATGAAAATTAAAAAAGGACAACTTCTGGAACTCAACATTTCCGGGATCGCCTTTGGTGGAAAAGGCCTTGCAAAAGTCAAAGGTCTAACCGTGTTTGTAGACAATGCCGTTCCAATGGATCATGTTATTGCCAGAATTGTTAAAAGAAAAAAACAATATGCCGTGGCCCGTGTCGACACTCTGATTGAACCGTCGCCGTTCAGGGTAAACCCGCCGTGTATGTACAGTGGGTTTTGCGGCGGTTGCAAATGGCAGTTTTTAAATTACGACAAGCAGGTCGAATACAAACAACAGCATGTTGCGGAATCCATTGAGCGAATCGGGTTGATCCATGGCGTACCGGTGCATCCGACAATCCCTTCTCCGGCAATATTTGAATACCGGAACAAGATGGAGTTTTCATGTTCTGACCGCAGGTGGCTTTTACCGGACGAAATGGGCCAAGAAAATGTTGTCAGTGATTTTGCGGTTGGTCTTCATGTTCCGGGAACGTTTTATAAGGTTATCGATACCCATGAATGTTTGCTTCAGCCCAAACTCGGCAACCGTATTCTTGACGACGTCAGACGATTTATTCGGACTTCAGATGCCCCTGTATATGGACTTCGCAGTCATATCGGCTTCTGGCGTTTTATCATGCTGAGACATTCTGTGGCGTATAACCATTGGATGGTCAATATTATCACCGCAAAAGAAGAGCAAAAAACCGTACAGCCACTTGCCGATCAACTGATGAAAACATATCCTCAAATAGTGTCGGTCGTAAACAATATCACCTCGCGAAAGGCTGCTGTTGCCATCGGAGAGCATGAATTATCACATTCCGAAACTGCCTGTATCAGGGATAAAATCGGCGAATTTGAATTCGAAATATCGGCAAACTCTTTTTTCCAGACCAATACCCGGGGTGCCCGGCGTTTATACGAAACCATAAAGGAGTATGCAGACCTCAGCGGCAAGGAGACTGTCGTGGACCTCTACAGTGGAACAGGGGCCATCGCCATATACTTATCCAGGGAAGCCAAAACGGTGATCGGCATGGAAATTGCGGAGAGCGCAGTCATCGATGCAATGAACAACTGTCGGATCAACGGGATTTCCAATTGCCGATTTATCCTTGGTGACATTAAAGATGGGCTCGGCGAACTCAAATCCGCACCGGATGTGATGATCATCGATCCACCAAGGGCAGGGATGCATAAGGATGTCGTTCGTCGGGTTCTGGAATTGTCCCCGGAAAAGATTGTTTATGTATCCTGCAATCCTTCTACCATGGCAAGGGATTTGGGCATGCTGAAAGAGTGTTACGAGGTGCTGGAAGTTCAGCCCGTGGACATGTTTCCACATACCCATCATATCGAGTCGGTGGCAAGGCTGGAATTAAGAAAAATGGTTAAATAGTCGAACGGTCATGCGGTCAAATGGACGAGTCGTCGATTGGTTATCCGAACGAGGGTGATGGGAGATGGGTGTTGGTAAAACATGGAGCCCCGGTGAAATCGGAAGCTCATTGGGGGACAATCTTAAGATATTTCTGAAAATTACCGAATTTGATAAAAAATTGCTTGATACGGCGATTTGATTTTATTGCTAGATTTGGGTTGAATTTGTGTGACACACCGGACACAGGAGGGTATAATTATCCAATTTCAGTTCGATCAACGCCCCACCCAGTATGCCGAATCCGCCGGATGTGGGAACGATATCGATTGTAAGCATGTTTCCGCAGTCACGGCATTTACCGTTTAGGGTGATCCTTGATTTATCATCGCTGTTTTTGAACATTTGTTTTAAGATTTCTATATCAATCAATGCACTGGAACTGCTGTCACTTTCAGATGGCATAAAGAATTCAAATCCAATCGTGTAATTTTTTGTATTTCAATAACTTATACTAAGCGGTTCTTGGTTCCCCGTTCAATGTTCAGGGTTGTAACGACATTCAATCATAACTCATTCATTGGGTGGGCTGACAAGTGTTGCTGAATTCTTTATAACTCCTTTTAAGTTGTGATGTTTGCGTTGCTAAACCGTGAACCTTGAACCCTAAACCGCTTAAACTGAGAATAAAAAAATGCAGGAAATTGATATGCCGGTTGGGGAAACCGGCTTTCCTGCAATATGAATCATTAATCGATTGTAGGAAAAAATCAAGACTGAATTATAACGTATAAATTGAGTATAAAATATACCCAAGCTAGGCAAGCCGGAAAAAAGACTAAAATTCAATGTGAACTTAAGTGATCTGCCTGATCCGCCTGATCTGGATCTTGACTGGGTCATTGTTTTGCAGCAGTCTTCGCGGGAAATCAATTTCCATTAAGGTTGTAAAGCTCATAAATTTGGTGTAGCTTTAAAAATTCAAAGTGAGGATTTTGGGTCAGAATATAGATATAAAATGTAATGAATAAGATATGGCGGAAGTGCATGGGAATCGAACCCACCCGGGACGGTTTTAGCGCCCCACACCGGATTTGAAGTCCGGGAGCCTCACCAGTAAGCTGCGCACTTCCGTTTTATAGTAAAGGTATATAATAATATTCGTTGTATTTTTGTCAATGATTTTGTCATACCTAAGTTGA
>JBFESJ010000207.1:0-6386 GCA_041548585.1 Desulfobacterales bacterium
AAAAAATATGAATCCGACTACTGGGTGTACCCCAACTGGAAGCTCGATCTGCGGATCAAACGAAAAGCCCTCGAGAAGGCAGGCTATAGACTTTTTATACATCTTTTGGAACCGATTCCAAAAGATATAACATTGAAAAAGAGACCGGGTTTATGGAACTGGGAGTTGGAACTTCTTTAACCTAAACTGAGCGTTTCAAATAGTGACAGGAATGCAAATAAATAATAATTGCTAAAGTCGATAATAAGCCTATTCTAATAAATGAATTTAATAAAGCAAAAAATTGTCACCATTTGAAACGCTCAATTTAGGTTTAATATTCCTCTAACTTTAGATCATTTTAGTGTCCATCCAGGAATGAGGATTTTTGTTCAAGATCCCCCGTTGGAAATAACGGGATAAAAAGGCATGCGAGAAAATTAACCACCCCGAGGGAAAGTCTATCGGGACAAGCCCCGTTGAAGTACCGGGACAAGCCCCGTTGAAGTACCGGGACAAGCCGGCATATAGTTGATATTCCGAGGATTTATCCGCCTCAGGTGGATTATTTTTTGAGCATAACGCAGATACTTGTCCGCCTCACCGCCAGCGGCATCTTCGACCGGCGGGTTGGACAAAAAAACCATTTATGGATGGACACATGTTGGAAGGAGGACAACCATGACATCGGCATCCATATTTTGTGCATCAATCAAGGTAAAATTAAAAATTGGGCCGGATATGTTCGATATTACACCGGAGCTTGAAAACCTGATCAGCGAATCGAAGATTCAAACCGGGAATCTTTGCGCCACAATGGTCGGATCTACAGGGTCCATCACCACCATTGAATACGAACCCGGGGTGGTGGAGGACTTGAAAAGGGCCATCAACACGCTGGCGCCTCCTGGTCTGGAATACGAACATGAAAAGGCCTGGCACGACGGTAACGGACACAGCCATGTCCAGGCCGCACTGCTTGGACCTTCCATTGTTTTGCCGGTTCGAAACCGAAAGCTCAGACTCGGAACCTGGCAACAGGTGGTCGCAATCAACCACGACAACCGTTCAAGAACACGGACCATTGAAGTGACCATTATTGGATCCAAACAGGATTGATAATTGAAACATTGACGATTGAATATTTTAGGTATTTTAAACCTTTTGAACGATAATGAGACCTTTGAAAAAGGTTTAATTTTGTTCAAGGCTAAGCCTCCGACCCGTAGGGCCTATGCCACGGAAGGAAAAGTGGAAACCTTAACTATATGAATAGATTGTGTATTTTGAGGTTTTGGATTTGAGTCTAACACCGTAATTGTGCAAGAGGGGACGTTTTTCAAAGGTCTCAGTGATTACCCTTGACAAATTGTTTTTTCCTTATTAATAGTTCGTCTTTGTGGCAACTGAAATGGTGTTGAAAAAACCATTTATTTTAATAAAAAAATTGAAAGGAGACGGTAACAAATGTCAAAATTAATTCCACCCCATGGCGGCAAGGGCTTGACTTGCTGCCTGCTTGAAGGCGCTGAGCTGGATGCAGAAAAGAAAAAGGCTGAAGGCTTAAAAAAGATCACCATGTCTCATCGTGAAGTGGGCGACCTGATCATGATGGGTATCGGCGGATTCAGCCCCCTGACAGGATTTATGACACAGGCGGACTGGAAGGGTGTTTGCGAGAATTTTCAGCTTGCCGATGGAACTTTCTGGCCCATTCCCGTAACACTTTCCGTGGAAAAGGCTGATGCCGACAGCATCAACCAGGGCGATGAAATCGCACTGTGTGATCCGGATACCGATGAAATCATGGGAACCATGAAGGTCGCGGAAAAATATGAAATGACCGAGGCCGACAAAAAGTTTGAATGTGAAAAGATATACATGGGAGAAGGCACGCCGACCGTTGAGGAATTCTGGAAGATTGCAGGTGAAGATCATCCAGGCGTTCAGATGGTCATGGCTCAGAAGGAATTCAACCTTGCCGGCCCAGTCAAGGTATTGAGCGAAGGTGAGTATCCCACCAAATATGCCGGCGTCTATATGAGACCCGAAGAATCCCGCAAAATTTTTGAGGATAAAGGATGGAGTGAAATTGCCGCCCTTCAGCTCAGAAACCCCATGCACAGATCGCACGAATACCTTTGCAAGATTGCCGTAGAAGTGTGCGACGGTGTCTATATTCACTCACTGGTGGGCAACCTAAAACCCGGTGATATCCCTGCCGAAGTTCGTGTAAAATGTATCGACTCCCTTGTAAAGCACTATTTTGTAGATCAAAACGTAGTCCAGGGCGGGTATCCCCTTGACATGCGCTATGCCGGCCCCAGAGAGGGCCTGCTTCATGCCACCTTCCGTCAGAATTACGGCTGTTCCCGAATGATTATCGGCCGGGATCATGCCGGCGTGGGTGATTTCTACGGCATGTTTGAAGCCCAGACCATCTTTGACAAAATCCCGGCCTCCGACGATCCGGGAAAAAATTTGCTTTGCCAGCCTTTAAAGATCGACTGGACATTCTACTGTTACAAGTGTGACGGCATGGCGTCACTCAGAACCTGCCCCCATGACAAGGAAGATCGGGTGCTCCTTTCCGGAACCATGCTGCGCAAGCTCCTTTCAGAGGGCGGAGAACTTCCGGATCATTTTGGACGTGACGAAGTTGTCGAAATTCTGAGGGAATACTACGAAGGGCTTGAAGAAAAAGTTGAGATCAAGATGCACGGTGCCGCTACCGGCGACAATAAAAAATAGTTGAGAAGTTGAGTAACTCGTTGTTTACTGTTTGTTACGCGTTACGTATTTCATAAAAAAAGGGGAGACAAAATTGTCTCCCCTTTTTTGTTATATGTTTTGAGTTAAAGATAAATTCTCTAATCAGCTATTGCCTGCCTGAATATTCATTATATGCCATGGCCACGGTTCGGTACACGAGATGGGCCAGTTTTGAAAACGGCAGAAACGCAAACAGGTTGAAAACAAAGACGAGATGGATAAAATACATGAAATAGGTCAAACCGGCCATTCCTGCCAGCCTTGTGGCTTCGGTAAGTACACCGGTGACACCGAGCCCAAACACCAGTCCCAGAAGGTACCAATCCTTGTATGTGGAGGTCTGATCTTTTTTGGCCAGACGGTTTTTAATCATCAAAGCACTACCGATAATGAGTGCCACGCCGGCGACATTTGCCAGCCACTTAACCGGATTCAACTGCGAATAGGGCCCATGTTGCTGAAAAACATAAAGCACAACAAAGAATATATTTGTTACGATAAAAAGCCCCACAAATGACCAGAATACCATGAGATGGGCAGTGGCACGGTCTTTGTTTTCAGAACATTCTGAGAACTTGTCATGTTTTAAAATGGTCGGCAAAATACCGGGAATCGCCTTGATGAATCCAATAAGATCGAATTCTTTTTTCTCTGTTTTACCTTCCAAGACGGCATTCTCATGGATATCAGCGATAAATCTTTTCAGTCCAAGGGCGAAAATCACAACCACCCAGATCGCCAATGGAACAAAAATCATGTCCACCAACCACGTTGAAAAAAACAGATGATGTGCAATTCCTTGCTCACCCAAAGATGGTGAAAAATCGAGAAGTCCTGTGATAAGACCCAGAACAATAAAAATTACCACGGGAATCCCCATGAGAATGGGGAGCTTTTTGGGGTCATTGACAGCCTTCCCCACGGATTTGGGCACCGCATAATCTGCAATGGCGTAGGATCGAACCGCGCCCAGTACTTCACCCGGTTTTGCACCACGGGGGCACAGGGTCGTACAATCTCCGCAATGATGACACAGCCAGATATCAAGGTTGCCGACCAGTCTGTCCTTTAACCCCCAGGATGCCGCAATCATTTCCTTTCGAGGGAAAGGTTTTGTGTCTGGAGAAATGGGGCAGGCCACCGAACAGGTTGCGCATTGGAAGCACTTCTTCAAAGTGTCGCCCCCGAGCCCGATGACTTCTTTAACAAAGCCGACATCAGGCTCTATCAGGTATTTGTCTGTCATATGGATACCTCCTGCTATTAAACATTGAATATCGACGATTGAAGATTTTGGGTCTCATTTCAAGACATATTCAATCTTCAATCGCCAATCGAAAATCATCAATCCCTAAAATCCCTTGAACGGATTCGGCCCCAGCGCTTCAACCTCTTCTACAAAGTCATTGATCATTTTGGGCAGCTTGTCATACTCGTCGATGGCAACCGTGAATTGGGTCACCCGTTCTTCTTCCAGAGCCAGGCTTGACAGGGCGTCCCCGATCTTCTTCATTCTGATGTCCGCAAGCTCACTGCCCTTGACAAAGTGACACTGGTAGTCATCACCATGCTTGCAGCCCAAAAGAAAAGCCCCATCCATACCCTGGGCCAGGGCGTCCTTGATCCAGATGACATTCATGGAACCCAGGCAACGAATCGGAATTAACCGGACATCGGCTGAATAGACCAGACGATTCAACCCGGCAATGTCCAGCGCCGGATAGGCATCGTTTTCACATACAAACCCGACAATCCGGAAAGGGGGCTCGTCATAATCGTCTTCCGAAGGTACGCCGACGGCTTTAACCATGGAACCGACACTGTCGATATTGTAATCGGCAAAACCGATGATCCGTTCGGGGCAGGCCCCCATGCAGGTGCCGCAGCGCCGACAACGGGCCGGATTCGGCTTTGGGGTTCCCTTTTCATCATCATCCAGGGCGCCAAATGGACATTCTTCCGTACACCGTTTGCACTGGGTGCATCTCTGGAAGAAAAAATCCGGGAAGGTCATATCACCGGACCTGGGATGCACGGCAACGCCCCTGTTGACGGATTCAATGCACTGGATCGCTTTCAGGGCGGCACCAGTGGCATCTTCCATCGATTCTTCCATGGTCATGCTGCGTCGAATAGCACCGGCCGCATAAATACCGGTTCGCTGGGTTTCATAGGGAAAACAAATGAAATTTGAGTCACAATATCCTTCAAAAAGATCGATATCCCGAAACGCCGGACCCTGGCGATACGCCATATTGACAACAGGGTCATCCACCGTAGCCGGAACCATGCCGGTGGCCAGCACCACCATATCAGCGTTGACTTTGACCTTTTCACCAAGCAGCGTGTTGTCGGCTTCGACAATCATGCCGTCGCCGTTTTTGGAAACATTGATCACTTCCCCTTTGGTCATGAAAATACCTTCATCCTGCTGGATACTCTTGTAAAAGTTTTCCGTCAGACCGGGGGTGCGCATGTGCTGGTAAAAGATATAGGCTTTGGCGTCATCGTAATCTTCACGTACGTATTTGGCCTGTTTAAGGGTAACCAGGCTGGTCACCGAACCGGCGTAATCAAAGTCCGCATCATCTTCGCCTTTGCCGGGGCTCTGAATGAAAACAACGGATTTGGCTTCCTTTCCGTCAGACCGGGTGATCTTGCCTTTGGCCGCCATCTCTTCAAACTGGTGGTTGGTGACAACATCCGGCAGCTCGCCAAAACCTAGATGGGCAAATTCATCCCCTTTAGGCGCGTAAGGCCGCCATCCGGCAGCCAGCACCACAGCGCCGAATTTTTCACCATCAGGATCGAACTGTAAAATATCGAGCTTACCCTTGTTGTACTCCAGGTAACGTTCATGTTGCGCTTCAACATCCAGTTCTTTACCGTTTTCATCAAACTTCATTTCTTCGGGCAGCGGATACGGAACATCAAATTCGATCTTTTCGCCGGGCTTTTTCAACGTCACTGTAAAATCCCCGGGCTCGCCGGCAAGACGAGCAACAAGTGTATCGGTCCTGACCGTAATATTGTCATAGGCTTCGAGTTCTTTAATTTTGGCGTCAATGACCGGCGGCACAAGATTCTCATAAGGATCTTCGGCGGGCAGCTGTTTGCGAATTTTGGCTGCATAGCCGCCCAATGATGATTCTTTTTCAACCACAGTGACGTCATAACCGGCTTTGGCTGCATCTAAAGCCGCCGAAATACCGGTGATACCGCCGCCGATGACCAGAATTTTTCTGCTCAGGGTTTCCAGCTTGTACGGTTCCGGCAGGTCGATTTTTTCAACCTTGGCCATCCCCATTTTCAGATAATCTTCGGCCAGCATCTGAAGGCGGTCAAAGTGTTCTTCATCATCTTTTTGTTCTTCAGTCAATGCCGGAAATTCGGATCTGGGATGGGACCAGACCGTCTGTTCCCGTAAGTTCACACGGTCGACGATACAGCCCTCAAAATTAAAGACGTCATAATTGACCCGGCGGGAACAGGCCGCAATAACCAGGGTATTGTACACATCGTCGGCGATACCCTTTTTGATAAGTTCAACCCCTTCCTTTCCGCACAGAAACGGGTGAGTTTTAACAGGGTAACCTTCTTCTTCCGGGACTTCGCACAGCTCTTCCATTTCAAGG
>JBFESJ010000208.1:0-6376 GCA_041548585.1 Desulfobacterales bacterium
GTAACCGGCAAGTCTTATGTCTGCATATTTGGCAACTCGGGTGCTGATGCCGTGGATATTGCCATGAAACATTCCGAGTTGGAGCGAATAAAAAAAATACACGAATTGAAGAGAAACTTGCTTCATGAATTCAAAGGCATAAAGAATATACTTCATAACAAGCCTTGTCCGGCAGATCCAAATGTACTGCATCAAACAGGTCTTTTTAAGAGAGAGATTGTTCCTGATTCATTGGAAGAATGTTTATGCAGGATTGAACGCCACAATCTAAAGGTTTTCAGTCGCTCTCCGGTTTACATTGCATTGAAAGGGGCGTTTCACGGAAAAAGTGTCGGCTCTCTATCACTGACATACAATGCAGATTATCGCCGACCTTTTGCCGGACTCTTACAGGAATCCCATTTCCTCGACCCTTTTGATAAAAAAAGTATTGAGGCAACCTTTAAAGAATCGCTGCAAAATTACTATACCGTGAAATGGAATCAAAACTCCGGCCTGAAGATTAATAAAAAGCCGATCAGCAACATAACGGCACTATGTGTGGAACCCATTCAAGGAGAAGGGGGAATTTTGCCGATCGAAAGAGACTTTTTAAAAGATTGCAGGAGGCTCTGTGACGAATATGGGATTCCAATGATTTTTGATGAAATCCAATCCGGATTGGGACGGACCGGGAAGTTCTTTGCGTCGGAACACACGGGCGTCTTTGGAGATATCTATCTACTTTCAAAATCTCTTGGGGGCGGCATCGCAAAAATATCGGCAACGCTGGTCGACCGGGATCGATATGTGGATGAATTTTCACGCATCCACTCGTCCACCTTTGCAGAAGATCCCCTTTCATCGGCCATAGGAAACAGGGTTCTCGATGTGCTGGAAAGGGATCATCTCCTGAAAATGGCGGAGGAAAAGGGCTTTTACCTCAAAAGTGGTCTTGTGAAATTAATTGAACGATTTCCCGGAGCCATTGATTCTGTCCGTGGAAAAGGCCTCATGCTGGGCGTTGTACTTGCTTCTCAAAAAAATTCAGATTCATTATTTATACGGGAGATCGATAGGGCGGGCCAGCTAACATACTTTGCTTCAGGTTACCTGTTCCACCAAAATAAAATAAGAGTCTTCCCCACATTGAGCGCGCCTCGTGTGCTGCGCCTTGAACCCTCGGCATACATTTCATACATGGACCTTGACAAAGTGTTGCATGCATTCGAGCGTTTGTGTGAAGTGCTGACTGAGAACAACACGCATGAACTTCTTCGGTTTGTCACAGACGAACGCACCATAGCCAAGAATCAAGCGAAAACGTATCCAAAAGAGAAAAAAGCAGTTCGGATCGATACTTCTGTTCCGAAAGTCGGATTTCTTGTTCACTATATCCATGAGGGTCAATTAAAAGCCATCGACCCCTCATTTGAAATGGTTTCCGCGAAAGGTCAGGACAGGTTTATCCGAAATATGATGTCCGTTGCAAAGCCGATGCATATCAGTTCAACAGACATAACTTCCATTTCCGGAAAGAAAATAAATTTCAACTTCATTGTTGTCCCTATAACGTCTCGGCACATGGTAGAATTCTTAAAAGATCCGGGCATCTCACCGGCCCTGAATATGGTCCAAGACGCCGTCCGGACGGCATATGAAATGGGGTGCGAAGTGGTCGGTCTGGGGCAGTACACGTCCATCATCAGCAACAACGGCCTGTTAATCAGGAACCCGGGACTCACGATTACAACCGGTAATTCAAATACAGTGGCCGTATCTGTCAGGGCCATTCTGAAAGCGGTAACGATGAAGGGCCTGGATCCTTCGTGTATTTCTCTGTCCCTGGTTGGGGCAGCCGGGAATATCGGGGCGTCCTATTCGAAAATGATTTCAAATTATTTTTCAAAAATCAATCTCGTTGGATCCTCAAAATCCGGATCTCTCGAACGGCTGGAAAGCATCCGGTCCCAAATTGTTCAGAGTGCCTACCGGATGTTGGTCGAGAATCGCCCGGCCTCGGATACGAACACCGGGATTGTAAAGCGCTTGGCAGAAAACCCGCTCATTAAAAGACTTGTCGATGAAAAGGCGGATCAGCAATCAGCCTGGGAGGCCATCCGGGTTCAAGGGATGGTGAATGATATCATTTCGGTCTCCACCGACATTAGGTCAATAGACCAGTCAGATGTCATTGTGGCGGTGTCCAATTCACATAAAAAAATAATCCGGAACGCGTTTGTGCGAAAAAACGCCATTATATGCGATGCCTCCGTTCCATCCGCCACCGATCCTTCAATTATCCGGAACAGAGAAGACGTACTGTTTTTCACAGGGGGAATCGTGAAACTTCCCAACCAAGAAGCGATACAGGTACCGGCCTATCCCTTGCCGGCGGGTCAGGTTTTTGCCTGCATGGCCGAGACCATGCTACTTGGTTTGTCCGGAATCCGGGAGAATTTTTCTTATGGGGACCTGAAAATAACAAATGTTGAGCTGATAGATTGTCTGGCAAAACACCACGGCTTTGAATTGGGACCCCTTAAAACAAGTATCGTTTTTTAAAAGATTAGGATTTTGATACCTACAGGAAAATATTGGAAGCTTCGATGAAAAAGAACCTGGATAAAAGTCCTTCAAATCAATTTCGCGGTCATCCGGAGGGAGATTTCTTTACACGAATCCGTATTTATCTTGAGGAGATGTATCCGCCAGGAAATATGGTAATCGGAGTGCTTTTTTTTATGAGCGCATGGTGTGGGATCGCTCTCCTTTGTCATTCCGGAAATGGAAACCTCTTGCCGCCGAAGCATGTTCTTTTTTCAGGCGCTCTTACGATTCCGTTGATGCTGCTCGTGCTCAGAATTATGGATGAACTCAAAGACCTTGAAACCGATTTCCTGCATTTCCCGGACAGGCCGGTCCCCAGGGGCGCCGTCCATTCCTCGGATATTAAACTTTTTGGTTTCTTCCTCGTTGGGATCCTTTTTATTCTGAACTTGTTTTTTACGGATGCGATCCTTATGTTCCTTGCGGTATTCGGCTATGCCTGTCTCATGTATAAATACTTCTTCTTGAAAGAGCTTATTTCCAAAAATATCATGATGGCCCTGACAACCCACAATCCGATCTCCTATCTATTTTTTCTGTATGTGGTCTTCATTTACAAAAACAATATGACAGCTCCAATTCATATGGGTCCGATTCTGTTGCTGGGAACGGTCTTTCTATGCGCTTCCATGTCGTGGGAAATCGCCCGAAAAATCAGATATCCTGAAGATGAAACCGCCTACCAGACATATTCCATGGTCTTGGGACTTGGGGCGGCTATTTTGATGCCGATTATTCTGAGCGGCGCATCTCTGATTGTTATAACTTATCTATATCATGATATATTCTCCGGATTTATTTTTCTTTATATGATTGCAGTATATCTCTTTATGGCGATGACCTTTTTACGCTTTTATAAGAAACAACCCATTCTGTTCGGGCTGAAAACAACCACAGAAATTTTTATCGTCAATATTCAGTCAATCTTGGTATTCGAGGGGATTTTAATCGTATGAAAACCAACAGAAGTAAAGTGGCTTCGGCAAAATTTTTCACAAAACTCGGGTATAGCACATGCTGGGAAGACCCGGACATACTCAAGTCCGCGCTGGCCGTAACCCATCGAGACAGCGTTCTATCCATTACTTCCGGTGGAGACCTGAGCATCGGACTTCTTCTGGACAACCCTATTCATGTCGTAAGCATCGATCTGAATACCGTTCAGAATTTTTTACTCGAACTGAAACTGGCGTGTTTTAAGGGGTTGGAACATCCGGAAATGCTGTCTTTTCTGGGAGTACACCCTTTCAACGATCGGCTACGTCTATATGAAAAGATCGAGTCTCATCTTACGCCTTCAGCACGTAATTACTGGTTTCAGCATCGGGCTTCGATAGAAAATGGCGTACTTTTACAGGGGAAACAAGACCATTACTTCTTTCATTTTGGAAAATTACTTCGAATTTTGTGCGGCCCAAAAAAGGTAAAAGCCCTTTTGAATCACACAGCGCTTTTCTCTCAAAGGCATTTCTATGATCATGTCTGGAATTCCCGGAGATGGCGGTGGATTTTCGATATTTTCTTCAGCAGATTGATCATGAGCCGGTATATGGATCCATCACATTTCCGGTTGGTAAAGGATATCCGTTTTGGTCCTCTTATTCGAAAGCAGGTCGATCACGTTTTGAGAAATCTTCCGATATGGGAAAATTACTTTGTTCACTGGGTGCTGACAAGGTCCTATCCGGGCGGGAGCTGCATGCCACCCTATCTTCAGGAAAACAACTTCGAGACAATCCGCAGTCGAGTCGACCGTATCACCATTGTAAACGAGGAAATCGAAACATTTATCAACCGACACGATCGCTGGACGTTCTCAAAATTTAATTTGTCCAATATCTTTGACTGGGTCGACGAAGATAGTTTTATCGCAATTCTTCAAGAGATCTCGAAAAAGGCACGCCCGAATGCAAGACTGTGCTATTACAACCTGCTACACCATCGTGTTATACCCGACAATTTGACCGCTTTTAAGCGAAAGTACAATTTTTCCATGAAATTACTTCAACAAAACCGCGCCATGGGATACACCAATTTTGAACTCTATGAAGTCAATCCCGATTCAAAGAGAAGGACTAGGTTGGAGGACGAATAAATGAAAAAGCATTCAAGAAATGTCCGGACCAGTCCGGTTTATTCAAGCTCAAATCCTTGCGCCCCTGATCCCGGAAGGGTTGGAAACAAAGCTGCAAACCTTTGGCGGCTTTCAAAGATTGGACTGTGTGTCCCGCGATGGTTTGTCATTTCACACAATGCGTTTGCCGATCTGATGGAACAGCACCGTATTGATGTAAAAAGACTACTGGAGACCCATGACATCGGTCGAATCGAAACAGTTTTTTTAGAAAAAATCCTCTCATCAGGAAGGCAAGCACTGGACGTTTTGATCCGAAAACATCTGGATGATGATTTTAATAATATCTCTCTCTTTTCCGTGCGTTCTTCTGCAATCGATGAAGACTCGAAAAATGCATCTTTCGCCGGTATGATGAACTCTTACCTCTTTGTGACAAAAGAAGGATTGGTGGACAAAATTGCACAATGCGCCGCCAGTGCCCTTTCCGAAAGGGCGATTCTCTATCGTCATGCTTGCGAGATATCCGTCTTTCCACTTCGTATCGCCGTTATCGTTCAGGAAATGATAGACAGCGAGAAATCCGGCGTCATATTTACACGAGACCCGGTTTCAAACACATCCGATTATGTGATTACCGGTGGCTATGGCGTTGGTGAGGGTGTTGTATCCAATACGGTCGAGACCGATACCTACTGGATAGACTCTAAAACCGGTGAGGTTTCCAGATCGCGAATAGACATAAAGAAATCCAAAATTTCCATGTCGAAAAATTTTCACAAAGGAGCGGTTGTCACTTCCATCAAAGCGTCCGGCACTCCGATCCTGACCTCCGACGAGATTCAGACCTTATTTCGGATGATAAACGCCGTAGCGTCCAATTTCGACGGGCCCCAAGATATCGAATGGGCATTCGACGCATCCGGTAAGCTTCACCTGCTGCAGACCCGCCCAATCACATCGAAAGAAAGAGATTCACAAGACATTACCGTATGGGATAATTCCAATATTGTTGAAAGCTACCCGGGTGTTACGACACCGCTTACCTATTCGTTTGCCAGAAACGTCTATGAAAATGTCATGAAACGAACGGTTATTCGCCTTACACTTAACCGCAAGGGCATTGAGGAATGTTCACCCATTTTCGAAACCCTTATCGGATACATTGACGGCAGGATCTATTACAACCTGACCAACTGGTACGGCATGGTTTCTTTCAATCCGGCCCTTGCAAAAGATAAAACCGCCTGTAACCGAATGCTGGGAATCGAGGACCATTCAGCAGTCAACACTCCATCCGTTCCAATTTCTTACGTTTCTTATGCCACTCTCATCTGGAGATTTATTTTTAAAGGCTACTTTCGGAGGCATTTTTATCGTTGCTTTGAAAAATTTTACACGGATTATGCTGAAACCGATTTTGATGCCTGTTCACCTGGCGCGCTGTACGTCATTTTTAAAAAATTGGAAGCGGGATTGTTCCGTATCTGGCCGATTACCATAGAAAATGATATCTTTCTGATCTTCTCTTATGAACTTATGAACCGGCTTCTCAACAAAAGAGAGTTGTCCGATCGAACGAAAAACCATCTCCATTACCTTCTGTCCCGCGCAGGTGATATGGAGAGCCTAAAGCCGGTTCAGTCCGTGTTGAATCTTTGCAAAATGATTCAACACCGTCCCGGACTCAAAGCGCTTTTCAACCTGGATGAC
>JBFESJ010000209.1:0-6323 GCA_041548585.1 Desulfobacterales bacterium
AAACTGCACATTTTTTTCTTCCAATCCGTTCATTTTAATCTGCTTGGATATCAAAAAGTCTTTAGCAATATGATATTTTTCATATTCTGCATAGCCGGGAAGGCGTATGATTTCCATCCGATCCTGTAACGGAAGGGGTATTTCAGGCAATGTATTGGCTGTGGTGATAAAAAGGATATCTGAAAGATCGTAGTCGACATCCAGATAATGATCGTTAAAGCTGTAATTTTGTTCAGGGTCAAGCACTTCTAAAAGGGCGGCTGATGGATCTCCCCGGAAATCCATACTCATTTTATCGACTTCATCAAGACAAAAAACCGGATTATTGACACCAACCTTTTTCAAGGACTGGATGATCTTACCGGGCATTGCACCAATGTATGTCCGGCGGTGGCCTCGAATTTCAGCCTCGTCCCTAACCCCCCCCAAAGAACGGCGTACAAATTTTCTTCCTGTAGCCCGTGCAACAGATTTGGCTAAAGAAGTTTTTCCAACCCCTGGCGGCCCCACAAAACAGAGTATCGGCCCCCGGATTTTTTTGACAAGGCATTGGACAGCCAGGTATTCCAGTATGCGTTCTTTTGGTTTTATCAGCCCATAATGATCTTCTTCGAGTATGTTATCCGCTTCTTCAAGATCCTTACGCACCCTGCTCCGCTCAAACCATGGAAGGCTGATTAACCAGTCGATATAACCCCGAACCACCGTGGCTTCAGCAGACATGGGCGTCATCATCTTCAGCTTTCTAAATTCATGCCTAACCTTTCCTGCAGCCTCTTTGGACATCTTTTTCCGCTTGATTCGCTTTTCAAGATCTTTAAGTTCGTTACTGTGATCATCCTCAGTACCGATTTCTTTTTTGATGGCCCGCATCTGTTCATTCAGATAATAATTCTTCTGGGTCTTTTCCATCTGTTCCTTGACGCGACCTTTTATCCGCTCATCCATCTTGAAAATATCAATCTCCATCTTAATCAAACTCAGAAGAAGAGAAAGCCTTTTTTCAAGGGAAACCGTTTCCAGCAGACGCTGTTTGTCTTGGATTTTGAAGGAGAAATGAGCTGCTATGGTATCAACAAGTTTTGAAGGGTCTGAAATACTGGAAACACTTTTTACAAGATCTTTTGATATGCTCTTGTTTATTTTGGCATATTCGTCAAAACTTTTGTTTATAGCCCTGACCAGCGCTTCGCCTTCTGCGGGCGATACTTCCGTTTCAGCAATCAGTTCCAACTCCACCTGAAAAAAGTCTTTTTTCTTTACAAAACGGTGGATAGAAGCTCTGTTCTTCCCTTCGATCAACGCTTTTACCGTTCCATCGGGTAGCTTAAGAAGTTGAAGCACGCTTGCAATGGTTCCAACATGGCTGATGTCTTTCTCACCAGGGTTGTCTATCCCCGCTTTTATCTGGGTAGAAAGAAAAACTTTCTTATCCTGGTTCATCGCTTCGGTAAGAGCGTTCACTGATTTCGAACGCCCCACAAAAAGCGGAGCAACCATGTGGGGGAAAACGACAATATCTCTCAGCGGTAAAAGCGGCAGTACCAGCTTCGGCAAATCAGAATCATCATCTTTGAAAAATTTTTGTAAACTAATCATAATTAATCATTATACTCCCAATCATCCGTCCTGTGCTTTTTTTCGGGGTTGCTCAAATAAAAGAATTGGATCTTCCTGATTGATCACCGTATCTTCCCCGATGACACATTCTTTGACATTTTGCATGGAAGGTATTTTGTACATGACATCGATCATACATTTTTCCATTATGGCACGAAGGCCTCTGGCTCCGGATTTACGTTTCATGGCCTGCTCGGCAATGGCTTCAAAAGCCTTATCTGTTAATCTCAGATTTACCCCTTCCATCTCCATGAGTTTTTTAAACTGCTTTATCAAGGCGTTTTTCGGCTCTTTTAGTATTCTGATCAAGGCACCTGCATTCAATTCGCCAAGGGTCGCAATAACAGGAAGGCGGCCCAAAAATTCAGGAATCAAACCGTATTTGATCAGGTCCTCAGGTAGCACAATTTTAAGGATTTCACCGATATTTCTTTCTTCTTGCTTGACGATTTTAGCCCCAAAGCCCATAACTTTGGAACCAAGACGCCGTTGTATGATCTGCTCAAGGCCGGTAAACGTTCCACCACAAATAAAAAGTATGTTAGACGTGTCGACTTTTACAAAATCCTGTTGAGGATGCTTTCGCCCCCCTTTAGGCGGAACACTGGCGGTGGTCCCCTCAATTATTTTCAACAATGCCTGCTGAACGCCCTCGCCTGAAACATCACGGGTAATAGATGGGTTGTCGGACTTGCGGGCAATCTTGTCGATTTCGTCAATGTATACGATGCCACGCGATGCTTTTTCCACATCATAATCCGCATTCTGAAGCAGAGCAAGGATGATATTTTCAACATCTTCGCCAACGTAGCCGGCTTCTGTAAGACTTGTAGCATCGGCAATTGTAAAAGGTACATTTAGAAATCTGGCAAGGGTTTGTGCCAGCAATGTTTTTCCACATCCGGTCGGCCCGATAAGGAGAATATTGCTCTTTTGGATCTCTACATCTCCAGTTTTGACCGAAGTATCCAGGCGTTTGTAATGATTATACACTGCAACAGCAAGAATTTTTTTTGCTGAATCCTGTTCAATGACGTAATCATAGAGCATTTCCTTAATTTCTTGTGGGACGAAAAGTCGCTCCAAATCTTTTTCGTCTTTTCCTTTTTCCTCTTCGATGATTTCGCTGCACAGCTGTATACATTCATCACAAATATAGACGGCAGGACCGGCAATCAGTTTTTGAACCTCTTTCTGATTCTTTCCGCAAAATGAACAGAAAAGGTTGTCGTTCGTATCCCCTTTTTTCGCCATTTTATTTCTCCGTCTTTTCTAATTTATTTAAATCTTCTCTGTTTTCGATGACATGGTCGATGAGGCCGTATTCTTTGGCCTCCACACCGGTCATAAAATAGTCACGATCCGTATCTGCTTGTATTTTTTTCAAATCTTTTCCTGTATGACGTACCAGTATTGAATTCAAGGTCTCCTTCATGCGCAGTATTTCTTTGGCCTGAATTTCGATATCTGATGCCTGCCCCTGAAAACCTCCCATGGGTTGATGGATCAGAATTCTTGAATTGGGAAGTGAATAGCGCTTCCCTTTTGTCCCGGCGGTCAATAAAACTGCACCCATGCTGGCAGCCTGACCGATACATACGGTTGCAATATCCGGTTTAATGTACTGCATGGTATCATATACCGCCAATCCTGCCGTAACAATCCCGCCGGGTGAATTAATGTAAAAGTTTATATCCTTGTCAGGGTCTTCGGACTCAAGGAACAAAAGCTGCGCAATTAAAAGATTTGCAACTTCATCATTCATGGCTGTCCCAATGAAAATTATCCTGTCCTTGAGGAGCCTTGAGTAAATATCGTAGGCTCGCTCTCCCCTGCTGCTTTGTTCTATCACCATAGGTATTAACGGCACAAATCATCTCCTTATAAAGTGTTTTTTAAAAAATTTCCTATCAATCCATATCGAAACCAAGAGGGGTTCAATATGTCCATCAATTATCCGTGTCCTTTTTTAGATCAGGCTCAACTTCTTGTACGCTGCTACTCTTAATAATAAGCTTTATGGCCTGTTTTTCAAGTAAGGTGTGTTTAAAAAAATCGAAATTGTCCTGGTTCTGATTATAATAACTCTTTATGGCGTCAACAGGCTGATTAACAGCTTTAGCCATTTCCATGAAACCCTCTTCCATTTCTTCATCCGAAAGCTCCAGATTCTCCTGATCGATGATCTTTCCTAAAATCAGGTGGCGTCTTACTTTTTGCTCGGCTGTTTCACGATGTGTTTCGGCAAGCGACTCTTTTGTCAACCCCTGATCTTCCATAGATCTTTCATAATATTTTAATGTTCTTTCTATTTCATCGATAATGTTATTCAGCTCATATTCCACCATTGATTCGGGCAACTCAAATTCCGTTCTTTCTATCAGGGCTTTATAGACCTGCTCATTCAGCTCCTGCTCCACACGTTTGTTATATCCCTCATTTAAATTGTCTGTTATGGCTTTTTTCAAGTCGTCCAGGGTTTCATATTGGCCCAGTTGTTTGGCAAATTCATCATCGATCTCAGGAAGGATTTCTTCCCTGATTTCCTTAAGTTCTACATGAAACGTAATTTCATGGTTTGCCAGTTTATCATTGAAGTGATCTTCGGGAAAATTTACCGTTATTTCTCTGTCTTCCCCCACCGTCATACCGATCAATTCTTCATCCAGGGTTTTTGAAATTGCGCCTTCACCGATTTTCATCGTAAAGTTTTCAGTTTTCTGAGTTTCGGGAAAGGGGTCGCTGCCTTCAAAACCTTCGTAATCGATCCGGACAGAATCATTTTCTTGTACTTTTCGATCTTCAGTTACGGGTTTTTGTTGTGACAGGTTCTTTTGGAGCAGTTTAAGCTGTGCCTCCATTTCTTCATCCGTAACCTGATATAACGCTTTTTTAAGTGTTAATCCCTTGAAATCAATATCATCAATTTCAGGTCTTATTTCCACTGTGGCTTCATACTTATATGGACCATTTTCCTCAAGTTGAGAAGGTTCAATTTTTGGATTTCCGATAATATTTAATTCGGTCTCCTTGAGGGCCTCCACAAAGGAGTCCTGAAGCAATTTTGAGGACACATCGCCGTGGACATCCTTTTTAAACAACCTTTCTAAAACCGAACGCGGTGCTTTACCAGGACGAAAACCTTTTACTTTAGCGGTTTTCTTAAGATTACTATAGGCATTGTTCAGCTCACGAACAACCACGTTTTCCGGCACCTCAATATGCAGAATCTTTTTTACACTGCTCACATCTTCTACTGTAACTTGCATATAATTCCTTTCTAACAAATTAGCGCCTCAAGCTTGAAAATATCTTCAGGCACCTAACATGGGTTTTTAACTGGTGCGAGAGGGGAGATTTGAACTCCCACTCTGTTGCCAGAGCTGGATCCTAAGTCCAGTGCGTCTACCAGTTCCGCCACTCTCGCACTTTAAATTTGTATCTTTTAATTATTTTTGGCGCTATGTCGGCCAACCCGAACTGGCCAGGGGTTTCTATATATATAGTTAATCGGTAAAATCACCGAATGACTGAAATGTCTAATGATATACTTTCATTTGATTAAAACCCGAATATGGGTTAGCATTCTTCACGGGATTTATTCCAGGCTAGTCATGCGCTATCGTAATGTTTTTAAACAACTTGAAAGCCATCTTGACATTATATTAAAATATATTAGATCTTAAGAAAAATCAAACATTAAAAATAATGTCAAATCAGGCATCTGTCAAGTTAAATAGGAGATGTTGATGTTATGATAGAAGGTTATAAGCCAATTCTTTTTAAGTTTCATATCGTCATAATATTATTGCTCTTCCTGCTCGCACATTCTGCAATTACAGATGCAAAGTCCAACAAATTACATTTTCCGATCCATAATAAAATCATTGTTATAGATCCCGGACACGGTGGTTACGATAACGGCGCCCGGGGACCTGACGGCACTTTTGAAAAAACTGTTACCATGGAACTCGCCCTGGTATTGGCAGCAGAACTCGAAAAGACATATAAGGTAATTCTTACACGAACAGATGACTATTGGATCGACATCCTCAAACGGACGTCAACAGCCAATCATCTGAACGCAGACATGTTCATCAGCATTCATACCGGCGGAAGCTTTCTCCATCAGACAAACGGTATCTCTCTGTATTATTATGAAAAAATTTCAAGCACCACTTTGATGCTCGACGCAGATTCGATCGAGGGGTTCAAAGGCATGAACTCACAGCCATCGTGGTCCGATATTCAAAACAGACATCTAAAAACCAGTAAAGTTCTGGCCGAACTTATCCGGAATCGCTTGAACGAGCAGCTTGGTGAACAGGCTAAATATAAAACCGAGATTCAAGGGGCACCGCTAATGGTTCTTGAAGGGGCGGACACGCCTGCTGTCCTTATTGAAGTCGGATACATCACCAACCCTGCTGAAGAGAAATCGTTTAAAGATATCAATGTGCTATCTGATATTGCCAAAAGAATCAAAAGCGGTATCGACGATTTTTTGAAAAATACGCCATAACCGTTTATCCCGAATTTCGATTCACCACGCAGAAGTCGGGCGTTTTATCAAGCCATCAAAATCTGCTTGCACGATCTATCAAACAGTGATAGAGATTTTTCGTCGGGGCGTGGCGCAGCCTGGAAGCGCGCCTGCTTTGGGAGCAGGAAGTCGGAGGTTCAAATCCTCTCGCCCCGACCAA
>JBFESJ010000210.1:0-6312 GCA_041548585.1 Desulfobacterales bacterium
CTCCGCCCAGCAAAAGGTGGTCAACCTTTTTGTAGATCTCGTTGAGCGGACCGATTTTGGTGTCGTATTTGGCTCCGGCGACCACGGCAACGAAGGGGCGCTCCGGCTCCAAAACTTGCTTAAGAAATATGAGTTCCTTCTGCATAAGAAAGCCGGCGTAACTTGGCAAATACCGGGCGACGTCATAGGTGGAGGCATTGGGCTGCCAGGAACCGAATGCGTCATTTACAAAAACGTCCGCCAGACCGGCCAGCTGCAGCGCAAAGCGTTCTCTTGTTTCGCCGGTAGCCTCCTCGCCTTCGAACCAGCGCGTATTGGGCAGATAAATTCCGCCGATCCGGTGGGCGCGCAGGTCCCGGATATGCCAATTGATAGAGGTATCTACCTGCCGGATACCGACGTCGGGATCAACCGGAAACCGAGGCACCGAGAATTGGGTGTGAAGTTTGCGTTGCAGATAGTCAACAATAGGCTGGATCGAAGTATTGTTTTCCACTTTGATCCGGCCGGTCTCTTTGTCCCTGGGCCGGCCCACGTGGGACATGAGGACAAGCCGTCCGCCTCGCTCCACGATGTTGTACAACGTGCCTATGGTGGCATCGATGCGGTAGGGATCATGAATCTCTCCTTTTTTAACGACATTGTGGTCCACTCGCACCAGAACAATCTTGTCCTTCAGGTCAGCGTTCTGGATGAGGGGCAAACGAGGGTCTAATTTCGTGCTGTACATAACGATAACTCCTTAATTATTACCATGGAATCCCATTTCCAAGGCGCTTTTTTTGAGATATTCGAAATTTGATTATACATTTTTTATGACACTAAGAATAGTTTAAACCGATTCTTTCATGAAAAAATCGAAACAGTGATGCACATTATTCTGTGCACTTTTTAATCCCATCCGTTTTTCAATCCTGAGACTGCCATAATCACGAAAACAACAAAGATGATAATTCACCTATCCCGAAAACCAACAACATACAATAGCTGGGGTGTGATCATTGAAATAATACTATATATCGTATTTTCCCCTTGAAAAATATTCACTTTTAATATAGAAGACAGCCTGTGTTTGTAAATAAAAGAAAGGAGAAGATTTATGAGAATTATTGCCAGTGCGAATCAAAAAGGAGGATGTGGTAAGACAACAACAGCCATTAACCTTTCATCTTCGTTATCTTTAAAGGGGAAGAGGGTATTGCTCATTGATTTTGATCCTCAGGCCCACGCAACCATTGGTCTGAACATAAAGCCTTCCGATCTTGAGAAAAGCATCTATGATGTTATAACCCCAAATAAAAATGGGTTCTTAGGGATTGAGGATATTTTGGTGCCAATTAAAGACAACTTTGACCTTGCTCCCTCGAGCCTAATCCTCACTGCAGTAGAACAAGAGCTTTCAGGAGTGGAGGGCAGAGAAGATCGGCTCTTGGAGGCGATTCAGGTACTCAAAGAACAATATGACTATGATTATATTGTAATTGATTGTCCCCCAAGTATTGGACACCTATGTTTTAATGCCCTTCGTGCCTGCGATGAGGTGATTATTCCAATCGATATGAGTCTCTTTTCTCTTCGAGGTGTTGCCAAACTGGTAGAGATTATCACCCTGATTAAAGACAAAGTTGGCCATGATGTTAAATCTCGTGCGCTTATCACGATGTATGATCGCAGGACACGCTACTCCAAGGTTGTTTTAGAGAAGGTTAAAGCAGAATTTGGGAGCAATGTCTTTGAGACGGTAATTCGTTACAATATTCGCCTTAGGGAAACGGCAGATTGTGGTTTGCCTGTTGGAGATTATGATAAAAATGCCATTGGGCACAAGGATTATGAAAACTTGGCTGAGGAGATCATTAACTTAGAGACAGCCGGGATGTCCCAGAATCTCAACACCCTGAGCGTTGCGCAAGATATCTTACAGAAGACAGAAGAATATATGAAATCACCCGGGATTGAACAGGCAATTTCTGAGATGGAGGAACCTTCTACATATCCTCTTCAATCCAATTATTCAAAGATGGTTGAAGTCATTGCCACTGAATCCACTCATCCTTTTTTAAAGGATGAGGATGAATAGAAAGATAATAAATAAGGACTCAAGCAAAAAAAGGGAGGCAAGGGGCGCATTCTAAATGGAAAAAAAGAGCCTTGGTCGGGGACTCGATGACATTTCGGACATATTTTTATCAACCCGGAAGGACAAACAGGAGGACAAAAACAAGCTTGGTGGATTCTCTTCCGATTCAGATAACACCGAAATCAAGTGTGAGATCGAAGAAGATGTGATTGTCCGAAAGAATATCGCATATCCAAATACGCCATATGCACAACAAGATATTTTAAAATCCCTTTCAAAGCATCTTGAAGAGAACTACAGCGTAAAGCGTATCGAACTGAGAAAGACGGATCGGATCTCCCAGCCGGGAATAAAAAAAAGCATCGAAGAGAGAATCGCCATTTACATTTACGGCGGCACCACGCGTTTATGAATTCCGCAACTCAAAACCTGTGTTTACTGATGATACCCTAAATATCAGGGATCTAAAAATTTTATGACATCGTTTTTCATTGAGGGCAAACCCATTTCACTGGATTTGCCCTTTTTGATTTTTTTGGATTTTACGGAGCCTCCGGGACGTTGTTGACTATGTTGACTTGCTTTCTATGAGAAATTTATAAATTTTTCGCTGTCACCAATGATTCCCAATGTTCCCGATTTAATCGGCTCCCACCAAAGGTATCACGTGTACGTTAACCTCTTTAACACCAGCTACGGTTTCTGCCATTCTTTTTATTCTATCTGCGGCATATAATATAAGACCAACCGATTAAACTCCTTTCGGTTATTAAAATAGAAAAAAATGACTAAAATTCGAATTTTTTAAATTAATATGGAACAGTTTATACTTACATCTTGTCTTGGGGAATGTTCGGGCTGAATGTGCAAAAACTTTTCTATGGTCAAGTCTGCTCAATTTGACAACCCATGATTTAGACTTTAAATTAGTAAATTATAGTAACGATTGGAGAATAATATCATGACGCTAAAACCGGACCGCAAAACATTAGAAAAAAGAATCAAGGAATTGGAAGAAGAGCTGCAACAGTGCAGTCAAGCCGATAAATCAGTGGGCGAAGCCGAAGAGACGGCCCGGGCGCTTTTAAATGCGACTTCGGACGCCGCGATTCTTATAGATACAAAGGGCATAATCTTCGCCGTTAACGAAGTGGCGGTTCACAGGCTGGATAAGCTCAAGGTCAACATCATCCGGATGAATATTAATGATGTCCTCCCTCCGGGTGTCGCGATACAAATAAAAAAGAAGATCGATGAGGTCATAAGCTCGGGCGAACCGATTCAGTTTGAAGATGAAAGTGAAGGGTTTCTGTATGCCAATACGATCTATCCGATATTTGGGAGACATGGGAATATCGAAAAGCTGGCGATTTACTCAAGGGACGTTACAGTTCAGAGGCAGGCCATAGAGGCGCTCAGGGAAAGTGAGGAAAAATTTCGCAGCATAAGTTCTTCAGCCCAGGATGCGATGGTAATGATGAACAGCAGGGGAAATATTTCGTATTGGAATGAGGCTGCTGAAAGAATCTTCGGGTATACAAAAAAAGAAGTCATTGACAGGGATTTACACAAGCTATTGGTTCCCCCAAAATACATCGAAGCCTTCATGAAAGGATTAAAGGGTTTTAAGGAAACCGGTCAGGGGCGAGCAATTGGAAAAACGCTTGAAATGTCGGCGCTCAGAAAGGATGGAACGAAATTTCCCATGGAACTATCCTTGTCTTCTTTTCAGCTCCAGGGCCAGTGGCATGCTTTGGGAGTTATTCGAGATATCTCCAATCGAAAGCAGGCGGAAAAAGAACGACTGCAAAAGGAAAAACTGCAAGGGGTGCTCGAAATGGCCGGAGCTGCGTGCCACGAATTGAATCAGCCCCTGCAAGTCATTTCCGGGTATGGTGAACTTTTGATAGACGATATTCCGGATAATCACACCCTCTCTGCATACGTAAAAATTATCAGAGAACAAACAGATAAAATGGGAGAGATTACACAAAAGATAATGAAGATCACAAAATATAAAACCAAGCCCTACGTCCAGGGCAGTATGATCATTGATATCGATAAATCTTCAGATACGCTTAGGTGAGGGAGATAAGGGACATCCTGTAATGGGCCGGATCAAATCCCGACCCGGGGTTTGTGGGGTCAGATCCTTTAAGGTATTGCCAACTTGAAGGTGATCGTTTGCATTCTTATTTTGCCATCCTGAATGATCATCAAAAACCTTGAACCGCAAAACCATGCACAAAAAACTGTGCAGTGATGCACATTTTTATGTGCAGTTTTAATTCCATCTGCCTTTTTTATTCCCTTCACTTTACAGCGAACCTCTCATAAGCCACCATCAAATAAAGATCTTTGCCATCTTATACGCACAAAACAGAATTTGGCACACATGTTGAATAGTATTTTATTTATATCCTGTCTAAAGGAGTTCATATCATGAAATTCAACGTTATGTTTGTTGACGATTCCGTTAGTGTGCTTGAATATCTGCAATGGTTGTTCATGGACGAGCCTTATTATCTATTTGCTTTCGACAATCCGGTTGACGCCTTGAGCGTAATAAAATCATTAGAGTGGGCCGTTGTTGTGGCTGGTAGATCTATGCAGAATATGGATGGTCTGGAATTTTTGAAAAGGGTTCGGGCAGAATCGCCTCACACGATGGGGATAATAATGGCCGGCTATGATGAAATTACAGGGGAAGTAGATACGTTATATCCGGACTGCGTTTATCAATTTGTCAAGAAGCCTTTGGATAATAATGAAATTAAACAAGCGGTGAAGACGGCAATTGCATATTATGAAATGAATACGGGCAGCAAAGAGCCTGTAATTCTTAAATGAAACGTCACAGGGCGGACTCACTTGAGAATGGGTATTGTATGATCTCTGTTCCTAAATTGAGCGTTTCAAATTTATTGGCTTGAAAAATGAACGAGGAAGTCCGGGATAGTGTCATGCGTTGATTTAAGAATGTAATCTATGCCCTATAATAAAGGAGGAATTCCCTCCGATACCCTTCGGAGAATGTCCCAATATGCGCCGCGGTGCCCGCATTTGATCGCCGCGGTCAGTTCCGGATTGTCATTATAATTGTAATCCGGATTTGCGTCGGTCCGTCGGCCGAGAAGAAATCTCGGATCATCACCAACAACACCATGTAACCAATCTTCCACATCTTCACCCAAACTTACATCACAGTAATAAACAGGGCGAAGGAAAGATTCATTATTTTCCAGGGCACCAAAAAGGCTGGGATTTTTCGATAACGTTCCTTTTGAATTTTCTATGATTTTTCGCCCCAGCCGCGTCATTGGATAAAGTCTTACACCAAGACTAATCCCCACACGATCCGGCTTGATCTTTTTCATGAGACGAATCGTTGTTTCAATGGATTTTTTTGTTTCCCCGGGAGATCCAAGGAGTAAGTCGAACATGCAAATGATATTATGTTTAAGGCAAATTTCTCGAATTCGAGTCAAATCATCTGAGCTATAATTATGGCCCAGTCGACGCAGCATTTTATCATCACCATGGTCGGCACCGAAATCGATTCCAACACATCCGGCTTTACGCATTAAATGCGCCAATTTTTCGGTAAAATATTCCGGAGAACAGTATGCATACCATTTAATTTTACTCCCCAGTCCTGAATCAATGATGGCGTTGGACACCTGGACAGCATGGGAATGGGGCCAATTAAACTCGCAGTCACACGTATGAAAAACTTTGATTCCACGGTTGTAAAGATGGGTTAATTCTTTCACAACATTTTGTGGAGGACGCACTCTAACAGTTTTACCCTTAATAAATGGTTCCGGACAATAGGTACACTTCAAGGAACAACCGCGTTTGGACTCGAACCCAACCTGCCCGCCGTTTTCAAAATAATACCGATTGTCAATCAAAGATCTGGAGGCCAAATCTATTTTTTCAAGTGGCACCGGTACGATCGCGTTGTTTCTAAAGTTGCCGTTTTCCACCCAAACCAATCCCGGCACCGTATCCAATTCAATGTTGTCTCTGAGCGCTATTGCCAGTTTAACGAGACCCTCCTCTCCATCTCCACATATACCATAAGACACATCGCAAAATTTCAAGGCCTCAGAGGGAAAAATAGAAAAGCCGACGCCGCCAAGACAAATCGGCGCGTCCGTTGAACGTTTAATCTTTTCAAGAACCGGTATGATTCGAAGAAGAGAAAAATCCTGACTCGCGAAATAGGA
>JBFESJ010000211.1:0-6255 GCA_041548585.1 Desulfobacterales bacterium
AGGATTGACGATGCATATCAAATGTTGGGGGTCGCGAGGCTCCATTCCAGTTTCAGGGGAAGAGTATATCAAATATGGTGGTGATACCACCTGTCTTGAAATCAGAACAAAAAATGACGATATTATCATCGTTGATGCCGGAACCGGTATACGGAGGCTTGGCAACAGGCTGATCGATGAAAACCGCTACAGGTATAATCTCATTTTCACCCATGCCCACTGGGACCATTTAATGGGATTCCCCTTTTTTAAGCCGCTTTACAGCGAAAAGGCTGAATTCAAGATGTATAGATGCCCATTTCACAGCAAATTTGTGGAAACCATTCTTTCCAGAATCATGACGCCTCCTAGTTTTCCTGTCAGATACTCTGAAATAAGTGCGAAAATGGAATATGTAGGTGCATTTACCACGGCATTCGAAATAGGCTCTGTAACCGTGACACCGATCCCGATCAGCCATCCCAATAACGGGAGCGGATATAAATTTACTGAAGACGGCAAGTCATTTGTTTTTCTGACAGACAATGAGCTCGGGTTTATACACCCCGGCGGCCTGACGTATAAAGACTATCTGGAATTTTCAAAAGGTGCTGATCTTCTGATTCATGACGCCGAGTACACTCCCGAAGAATACTCGTCTACCATTGAATGGGGGCATTCGGTATATACGGAAACGCTTGATCTTGCCATTGAAGCCGGAGTCAAACAGTTGGGTTTGTTTCATTTAAACCAGGAACGAACTGACCGGCAGGTTGATAAAATGGTCGAGGCTTGCAGACAGACCATCGCTGGCAGAAACCATAACCTTGAGTGCTTCGCCGTGGGCTGCGATATGACGTTCGTGCTGTAATTTGGCGCTTATCAACAGATTTTGTGCTTTTTATTCAAATGTTAATGAAGAATCTCATTCAACAAGCTGCCGGAGATATCGTCGGTGCAAAAAATGTTGTCGCCTTAACTGGCGCCGGAATATCTGTTGAAAGCGGAATTCCCCCTTTCAGGGGAAAAGGCGGGTTGTGGGAAAGATTCGATCCCATGGAATATGCCCATATTGACGCCTTTATGAAAGATCCGGCCAAGGTCTGGGATGTTCTGATTAAAGAAATGAAAGGGGTCATCGACAATGCCAGACCCAATGACGCCCATAAAGGGCTGGCCAGACTTGAAATGTTGGGAATATTAAAAACAATAATCACTCAGAATGTCGATGGGCTTCACCAGATGGCCGGTAATACGGATGTTATCGAGTTTCACGGGAATTTTGCATGGCAACGATGTATGGAATGCAACAATAGATGCGAAACAGCAAAAATCGACATCGGACAAATTCCTCCCCGCTGTGAATGTGGCGGAATTTACAAACCCGAGTGTGTCTTCTTCGGCGAAATGATCCCGCCACAGTATCTGCGCCGGTCTGAAAAGGCTGCTTCAGAGTGTGAGATCATGCTGGTCATCGGAACGTCTGCGCTTATTCAGCCTGCCGCTACGATACCTTTGATTGCAAAGCGGGCCGGTGCGAGGATCATAGAAATCAATCCTGAAAGAACACAGCTTTCAAGAGAAATCAGCGATTATAATATCATGGGAAAGGCCGGAGAAGTTATGAAACACTTAACGGCCGAAATTGAGCGGCTTCTTGATATTTGAATTTTGCTTAAGCCTTATTGATCATGAAGCCAATGACACCCATATTCAGAAAACCAGGAGGAAGCGATGCTCCGGGCAGATCTTTATGAGGAAAAAATAAAAATAGAATCTTATATCTCTCCCAAAGACTGTCGGGCATGTGGATTTCACAGTCGGGAAGAGTTCCTGGACAAACTCCGTTCCGGAAAACTCAAACCCTCACATTGTAAAATGGCGAGGATGCGTTTTTTCTCCCTACTCTGGGCGGTCAGGCCGGATGAAATCCTGCCCGAAGTTGAGGTCTTACAGCTTCCGGCCCCGGGTCCCACGGGCCTCTTTCCCATCAACCGGCCTGGAAAAAATTCACCGATTCTTGTGTCGGGCAACTCAAAGATCACCGGTGAGGTGCTCACAGCAGTGCTCTCTACGACGTTGAGTCCCTTCTGGTATCTGGTGGTGGACACAGATGGGCATACTGTGGACATGGCGATTGTCTATAACGTTATGACCGCCGAACGGGTTATGCAGGGAATCAGCCGTGAGAACGTGGATCAAATCGCTCCTGAATCAACCCTCTTTTTGCCCGGCTTTGCAGCGGAGATTCGGGAGAATCTGGATGAGAAAAGCGGTCGGCATGTCAAAGTCGGCCCGGTATGTGCTGCCGAACTACCGCTGTTTTTCGGCAAGGAGAACTGGAAATTGGCTTAAAGTCCTATCTGACCTCGATGCAATAGATGTTTTCTTTCTTGTAATAGATTTGATTTATATAGTAATTCTCCGAAGGATTAAGGTCTAATACAATTCGCAGTTTTTTTGTGTCATTGTGTAGAAATGTTCGGATCTGCTTAATTAGATTCCCGTTAACCGGTGTTCTGTAATTTCCCCTCCAGGAAGAAACACGCTTAATATCAATAATAATCCTTGGTTTATCACCTTCAAGCGTCAGAATCTCTGGAACAAAAAAGTTGTTTGAAGCAATAAAGACCTTTTCCCGATCCTTTTTAGATTCAAATTTAATGCTTTTGACCATGATCCCATTTTGCGACAAGGTTCCAATCTCAGGGTCCCGCACGGCTTCATGGACAGTTCGAGCCGCTGCGTCTCTTTCCTTTGGTTCCTCTGGGCTTGACCGGGAAGACATTTTCTGAGTAGTTTCGGCGGGCACTGCCAATGGTTTCCACGCTTCGGATACTATTTTCCATTTGCCATTTGAATTGACCATGATCAGTGTTTTTTCCCCGACATCCGAAATTTTCGGGCCTTGATATCGCTGAAGGAATCTTGCAGTGGCATATTTCCCTTCGATAAAAACCCATAGGTCGGATATATTCACCCGGAACTCACCGGACAGTTTAAAAAGCTTGGCTTTTTTTTGCTTCCACCCCTTGTAATCGAGCCCGTTGGATCGGAAACCCGGGCTATAGAAAGACATGTAGCTGTTTATATCACGGCTTTGCCAAGATTTTGACCAAGCATATACGTTCGCACGAACATCATCGATTTTGCCGGCGGATGCGATCCCCGCCAGACCGATTAATACCATGCACAGGATTTGTGACACTATCGATCTCAAATTCATTTTTTGATTCATTCCTCAGATTTCCGATAGATCTTCGATGCCCTTTTTCATTGTTGAGCTATCATACTTCGTTGAGACAATCATCATCTTTGACCTTTTCGGAATATCGCATTGACGATCGCCTTCTCAATTTTAGAGTTTGGTTCCCAAGTGTAACGGTCATGAAAACTTTTTAGAGCAAAGCGCTCTTCGGCATGGATAACATTGGAAAAACAAGCATCTGGACGTGATGGCAGCAACATCTGAAATCCCAGCTTCATTTCTTTTTCCAGATCACCGATATCAATTCGGCCTTTGGGATCAAAAGAAAAAATAGAATATTGTATTGAGATGATTTTAACAGGCTTTCGATTGAAAAGTTTTAAAATTACAAAAACATATCGTACCCGCTTTCCGGCGTACTCTTGAAAATGAACTTCTGGGTCACCCCCGAGCAATCGTTCATACTTGGCAATCGGAATACGTCTTAGCGTATCATCCTCATTAACAAAAAATATACGAATGCCCCTGCCCATTATGGAAGCCTAAATTTGAATCTTTTACGATCGAGTTGAACAACTTGGAATGTAACCATATGACTATCAAAGGAATCGGGCTTTAGTCAAACTTTAAATCCAAAGACAAACAAGGGAAGAAAAAGAGAAGAGAATCGATTCTGGTTATCCGTTTTTCGTTCAAAGACAATCAGAGGTTATATTTTTGAAGCTGTTTCAAAACATCTTAACGATATTTAAAAAATCATCTGCTCGGAAGTCGTCCTGATTGAGGGTATAATAGTCTATGGTCACATCCCTGTATTGCGCGTATAATTGCTCTCGGTGAAATAAAAGCTTTGGATAACACCGTGCCAGAGCTTTCTCATTTTTTTCATCTGGGCGTTTTTTAAAAAAGTCTCTCCACAGCACCGGTCGCTGATTAATTAGATATGCGTCCAGCATTAACTCCTGAACCTCTAAAGGTGTCGACAAATGAACGACTGTCGTGCATCGGCGGAGCCTTCTTAGGACTTCATCCCCGGTATAAACTGCACTTCCTGTTGTATCTATAACGACATTTTCATCAATACGATTATTTTTTTCAAGATACTCAAGAATTTCAGAGAGCACCTCTATTTCGGACGCTAAATATATAGACTCACGTTCTCTATACTGCGATTCATAAGGGAATCCCATCCATTCACCCAGTTCCATAATGGTTCCATCGGTTCTGGTCAGTATGGGGACAAGTTTTTTGGTGATCAGATCATCACAACAGAAACGCCTGAAACCGAGTTCAGAGAGCTTCACGGACCAAGTGGATTTTCCCGATCCCGACATGCCAATTAATGAAATATGCATAAATATTTTTCATCAAAAAATCTAAGATGCCTTGTATTTTCACCGGATAGATACTCGTTCTACATTTCATGCCCGCATTGGCATTATACCATGTCCTGGAAATTTTATTCGTTTGACCCCAAAAAGCCAGCGGTCAATACGCGGGATGATTATTTAAAAATTAAAAAGCAGGGTTATTTTTTAACCCTGCCAAATTAACATATCTATTTCATTATTAAATACTTTATTTTAGTTTTCTATCAAGTTTTTTCTCCGTTCAAGACCGGATCTTTGTTCAGGAATATGAACAGCATATGAAATTTCACGTCGATCTATGCCTGAACGCCTATCCACATTATCTCGGACAGATACCGCCAAATCCTCACCAAACACCCTGTTTTTATCTGATATTTTCATTCCTAAAGCCAAAACGATTTTTCGTTTGGTTTCCATTCTGCATGGCTTGCCCTGCTCTATTCGCGTAATGGTGATGGGTGAAATATTGGCCCTTTTAGAAAGCTCGGCCTTGCTTATCATAAGAGATTCTCTGATTTCTTTAAGGTTGTTCTCACTCATTTTTTTAGTCCTAACATCGGTTTGAGATTGTCTTGTGTTACCAGCGCATCAACCTCTTTCGGTTATTCTTACAGCCGTAGTCATTTCCTCTTGAATATGATGATTTAAACTCACTGTTCTCTATCATGCAAAAAACATGCAAAGAATACGCACCTGTCAATATTGATAAGGTTTTCCGATAATTAAATCTCAACATGGAACATTTGGAACCGTAAACCCACAGCAAAACACTCGAAAATATGAAATAAATCACCTAAAATCTGTGAAAATGTTTACTTAATAGAGGGGGCGGGGAGTTTTAATTCTAAACACTTATATATCAGCGTCCGGCTCGGAAGGCGGAATGGATATTTTTTTTAAAAGCGTGTTCTGTTTGACCCGCCTGCCACGTAAGGCACGAGCGGACAGGGTGGTTTAAGGATCGTTCTTGTTGCGTCGTAACTGAAAGTGAAGCCTAAAGAAAGAACAGGTGCATACCGAAACATTTCAGCAGTAAAAAAGTGTTTGTTTCAAGACGAACCCATTCTTTTTATATTGAAATATGTTCTTTCTTTACGATCCGTTGACCACGAGGCTTGTCCGCCTCACCGCCAGCGGCATCTTCGACTGGCGTCATTACTCGGTTTGAAAGAAAACATAAATCATGGAGAGACTAATGTTTAAGGTTCACCAGTTTCGATATTTCCGCTTTGTGCCTATCAGCGTCAGTTTCGCCGAGTTTAACCAGGTGATTCAAGTATTGAGGGTCAAACATCACCATGCTCAACCAATCCGGACTTTTGGTCTCAAGGGTACCGAGCCCCCTGGAAAGATACCGAAACATATACGGCAATTCCGTCTCAAATCCCCCCGCTAGTTTCCCCAGATCCTCTGAAGGACGCATGACAAAGAAATCAACGATACGCCGTCTCCCATGTTTATCTTTGGTGATATTCCCCAGCAATTGGTTCATACGTTCCAGCGTTCGAACGTCCTGATCCAGCGCATCCAGAAAAATCGCATTCAGCAAAACGCCCCCGATTTGTGCAGGCGGGGGATACCCCATACACGCAGGCATGTTTGCCTCTTCCATGGATCGAATGTAACGCGTCGATATCGATAGAATGCGCTTTGCACCGAGATATATCGCCGGTGACAAAGGTGCAGATTGTCGTATAC
>JBFESJ010000212.1:0-6246 GCA_041548585.1 Desulfobacterales bacterium
GCATCGGCATCTTCAGTGGTCTCTGTAATAGGTTTCTCAATCAAGATGTCGATATTGTGTTGCAAAAAATCCTTGGCAATTTCAAAATGCGCCGGTGTAGGGGCAGCAATACTGACTGCATCGACGATTCCAAATAGCGCTTTATGGTTTATAAATGATTTTGTATTTACCTTTCCTGCAACAGCTTGTGCCCGGGATTTGTCAATATCAACAATCCCTACCAGTTCAACGTCACTCATCCGGGCATACTTTTCTGCATGAAATTGCCCAAGATATCCGACACCAATTACACCCACTCGTAGTTTTTTCATAACTTCACCGCTATATCGCAACAATGGCGATGTCGAACTCGTTCGCCAAGTCAATCATCTTTTTCTTGTCAAAAACAACCGCCTTGCCGGCTTCAATGCCCAATACCACCGCCCCTGCTTCATGCATCGTCCTTATTGTCTGAGCGCCCACAGCAGGAATATCAAACCGTGTGTCCTGATGCGGCTTACATACTTTGACGACCACGGAAGTACCCTTGCCGAGTTTGCCTCCCCGTATTATGGTAGCGTCTGTTCCATCAATGGCCTCTACCGCCAGAACCGATCCGCCTCCGACCACAATGCACTGTCCAATATCGAGACGCCCGATCTCCTTTGCCAATTTCCAGCCGAGTTCGACATCCTTTTTTTCGGACCGGGACGGTTTCCGTTTTGTCCAGCAGCCCGGTTCGGCGAGAAGCTCCGGCATCAGAAATGTTGAAGATTTTATTTGAATACCCTCCTTTTCGAGAATCCTCACAAATTCTCTTAATATCCCATCATCATGGGTATGTCGAAGTCCTGCAATGAGTGAAATGGCTTTTAAATCAGGCCTAACATCAGAAAACATTTTTGTCTTTGTTATGGCGCCCGCCAGAGCGGCTTGGTTGACACTGTTTTTTTTAAAAAATTTAATAATACGCTTAATTTGTCCGATATGAACCCATTCAACGGTGTCAACATGGTCGTTCAAACGAGGATCCGTCTCATTTTTGTGAGCAATGGCATAAACACAAAGTCCTTTTGCTTTTGCAGCTTTTGAAAAAATGATGGGAAACTGGCCGCTCCCCGCTATGAGTCCTATGCGCATAACAACAAATTAACGTCTCAGAATTAAATAATTTATCGGAATCAAATTAATTTTTGAATCTATCTGCTGATTAAAACTTCCACGGAATATTGGGATAATGGGACAGGGTGTATTGGATAAGCAAATGAACCGGTTACCTTGTAATTCCCCGCTGTGAAGATTTAATAAAACGGATCAAGTTGGTGACTTCGGGGACCTGTTCCACCTCCGCCTTGACTCTTTCTATGGCCTCATTCTGTGTCAACCCGATCCTGAAGATAATCCTGTAGGCCTTTTTTAATAAAGATAATGTCTCTTGTGAAAAGCCCTGGCGTTTTAATCCCACACTGTTTAATCCGTGCAATTTTGCCCTGTCTCCGGCTGCGATAACATATGGGGGAATGTCTTTCACCACTGCCGATTTTCCACCGACATATGCATAATCTCCAATCCGAACAAATTGATGAATCGCCACCAGTCCCCCCACGGTGACAAAATCTTCGATGATGATATGACCCGCAAGTGTTGCATTGTTTGCTAAAATAACTTTTCTTCCGGTTTTGCAGTCATGGGCGATATGAACATAAGCCATTAGAAAATTTTCTTCACCAACCTCCGTAATTCCGCCGCCAAACTCTGTCCCCCTATTTACGGTAACAAACTCGCGGATAACCGTACCGGATCCTATTTTGACATGGGTTTCTTCGCCCTCGAATTTTAATGCCTGGGGAACCGCACCGATGGAAGCATATTGAAATATATGACAGTCCACACCGATTTCAACATAGGGCTGAATGACGACATGGGGACCGATAACTGTTCCAGATCCGATCTGAACATTCGCTCCGATAATCGAATACGGACCAATGTCGACATTAGAATCTACATCTGCTTTGGAATCGACAATTGCTGTTGGATGTATCATTTTCTTTCCCCAAAAGTGGCCATCAGTTCAGCTTCAGCCACAACTTTTTCGTCAACACGGGCGGTTCCGGACATCTTGAACACCTTGGCCCGTTGTTTAAGAAATTTCATTTCAAATACAATTTGATCCCCCGGTATGACAGGCTTTCGAAATTTGACCTTGTCCATACCCATAAAGTAAATCAGTATCCCTTGGGGTTCCCGTTCCAAGGATTTGGCTGCCAGGACAGCCCCGGCTTGACCCATGGCTTCTATAATCAGCACACCCGGCATTATCGGATTTTCCGGGAAATGCCCCTGGAAAAAAGGTTCGTTGATGGTCACATTTTTAAGGGCAACAACTTTCTCACCGGGTGTCAGTTCAAGAATGCGATCAATCATAATAAAAGGATATCGGTGAGGCAACAATCTCATAATTTCCTGAATATTAAAAACACTGTCCATCTTTTCCTCTCCTGCTTTAACCCTGTTTTTCCTCAAGTTTCTTTAATCTCTGATCGATCCCTGACAGCTTCTTTGCAAGCTCTGGAAGCTTGGGAATAATCCTTTGCACCCTCAGCCATATTCGGTGAGGCATTGCAGGGGTTCCCGACACAGTCTCACCGTCAGGGACAGATTTGGCCACACCGGCTTGTGGGCCAATAATTGTATTATTCCCGATGTTCAGATGGCCCGCAACACCGGCCTGCCCAGCGAAAATGGCATTTTTCCCTATGGTTACGCTCCCTGAAATTCCAACCTGTCCAACAAGTAAACTGTTTTCACCCACGATCACATTGTGTGCAATATGTACCAGGTTGTCGGTCTTGACACCGCTACGAATCCAGGTTTTTCCGAAAGTCGCTCTGTCGATGGTATTCCCAGCACCAATTTCAACGTCATTGTCGATCTGAACAATACCGGTATGCGGAATCTTGTGATATTTTCCTCCTTCAGGTGCAAAACCAAAACCATCGCTCCCTATAACCGTCCCGGAATGAATTGTTACACGGTCTCCGATGTTGCAACGCTCCAGAATCGTCACATTCGGATAGATCTTGACATCGTTCCCAAGGATAACGTTGTCACCGATAACGACATGTGGATGTAGCACGACACGATGCCCAAAGGTAACATTGTCTCCGATCACAGAGAAAGGTGCTATCGATACATCATCCCCGCATAAAAAGGCCTTGCCGATACATGCATCTTGGCTGATGCCGGCAGCCGGTTTTAACGAAGGATAAAAAAAGTTCAAAACCTTTATAAATGCCAATTGGGGATTGTCTACCCGAACAATGTTCTTCGTAGAGCCTTGAAAATTTTGAGGCACAATAACTGCACCGGCATCCGTATCATCAATCCTTTTTAAGAATTTTGATTGACCGGCGAATGTAATTTCATCGTCTTTTGCATCATCAAAAGCGGCGGCGCCACAAATCTTTTGATTCCCATCACCGCTGATTTCACCTTCGACGATTTCGGCTATACTGGCAAGTGACAGTTCCATATTAATTTTTACTTAGCATCTTTTGCAATTTTTGTCTCGGTTTACTTTTTCTTTGAAGCTTTTTGGGAAAATTTTGTATTGTATTGCTGGATCAAGCGGTCTGTGATATCGATGGTATCCGGTGAATACAACACACCACTCTCCCGTTTTTCGAAAATAATTAGAAATCCTTCTTTTTTGCCCATCTCCTTAACAAGCTCTAACACCTCTTTCTGGATGCCTCTAACGAGCCTGGCTTCGTGCTGCTTAAAATCGGCCATATATTTTTTCTGCAATGATTTGAGATCATTGATGCTGATCCTTATCTGACGTTCTTTTTCTTCCCGCATCTCTTTACTCATTACCAGAGCTTCACGTTCCAATTTCTTCTTTATCTCATCGATCTCTGCCCCTTTTTTCTTGAGACTATCTTCCATCTCTTTCCCTCGTTTGTTGATTTCAGTGGTCGCCGTTTTCCCAGCACTCGATTTCTCAAGAATTCTCTGAAAATCTACAACACCTATTTTGGCAACATCTGCCCCGTAGGAAGAAGCAGCCAAGAAGCAAATAGAAAAAACCATTGTCACAAAAGACATTTTACAAATACGCATTTTATCCCCCTTCAGAGATCGTATGTTTATTAATTTATTTGAAAGGAATATGATGGCATACGCATTACTCAAAATGCTGAGCCCATAGAAAATTCCCAGCGTCCGCCACGCTTTTCGCCTTCCTTAACGTCAAGCTTGTATCCGTATTCAATCCGTATCGGCCCCATGGGAGAATACCATCTGAAGCCTAATCCGGTACTATTCCTCAAGGTACCAAGGTCTATGCTCTCATCGTCATTAAAAACATTTCCGGTATCATAAAAGAGGACACCCACAAGCCCTTGATCTTTCAACAAAGGAATGATGTATTCAACATTAAATTGAATGAATTTGTTTCCGCCAATCTCATTCCCATCTTCATCGAAAACATGTATCTCTCGCCAATCATATCCACGCACTGAATTTATGCCACCCAAATAAAACCGCTCATAATCCGGTAAGATTCCCCCTGAATTTTCTTGAACATATCCTGCTTTTCCATGCAAAAATCCAACCGTTTCCTTAAAGAGCGGGAAATACCACCCGGTTTCAAGCAGATATTTTGTAAAACCGATATTTCCGCCAAGACCTGCATACTTCACCGAAATAATGTTTTTCGATCCTTCTGAGGGATTAAAACGTCTATTTCTCGAGTCATAGATTAAACCGACGGTTACACTGCTCGTAATATTGGTTCCTTCCAAGTCCTTGATCGATTTTGCTGCAAATTCGGATATGTTTGTTATTTCGGCATCGTCGTAACTATATTGAATGCTTGCCCTTAAAAAATCATAAACAGGATAGCTGAGTCTGAGACCGCCCCCGATACTTTCCCTGTCATACGTATCATAATCGTATTCCCATTTATACAGATCCGTTGTTAGTGCTAAGGGAATATCAAACAGCCAAGGTTCCGTAAAATTCAATCTATAATGGGTGGAGCGGCCGCCGATCTGGGCTTCCAGTTCGAGGATCTGCCCGCGTCCAAACAAATTCCTCTGGGAAACGGAGATTGAGCCAAAAACACTTTCCTCGCTGCTGTATCCTGCACCGAAGGACATCGTACCGGTAGGTTTCTCAGTAACATCGATCTTTAAAATCATCTGGTCATCGGCACTTCCCTTGACGGTATTGACCTTTATGTCTTCAAAAAAATCGAGTCGATAAAGATTGCGTACGCTCCGTTTCAACTTTCGACCACTGTAAAGTTCCTGCTCATAGACGCGAAGCTCCCGCCGAATTACCTTATCTCTTGTTTTTGTATTGCCGCCAATAATAATATTTTCAAAATAGACCTGTTTACCTTTTTGAACATTGTAAGTAATATTAACTTTCAAGTTATCAAAATCTTTATCGATACGAGGAGATATATCAGCATGGGCAAAGCCTTCATCAGAATAAAGATCCGTAAGCGCCAACATATCATTACGGACAACTTCTCGATTATAATACGTTTCTTTAGTAATCTGAAGGCCTTCTATCAATTCATTTTTGGGTAAAACAAGATCGCCGGTTATGTCTACGTTCCCAACCTTAAACTGCGGGCCTTCATCAATTTTTATGGTGATATACATCCAGTTGCCCTTATATTCAATCTGTGGCTCTCCTATCCTGGCCTGTATATATCCGCTGTTATAATAAAAAGCCGACAATTTTGCGATATCCTGTTCGATGTCCTCCATTTTTAGATCCCCGGCCGAAGTCAGCCAAGAAAAGAAACCTTTTTCAGAGGTCCTCATCATTTTTTTTAATTTCTTGTCGGCAAAAGCGTTGTTTCCTTCAAATTTTATGCTTTTGATTAAAACTTTTTCGCCCTCATCAATATCGAACTCCAGGTCAGCTTGATTATGGTCCAAGTGGCGGATATGATAGGTCACTTTTACATTATGATAATTTTTTTCTTTGTAAAGTTCTTCTATCCGTTCAATGTTGCTGCGAATTTTAAACGTATTAAGGATTGAGCCGGTTTTAATCGTTAAATTTTCCTTAACCTTATCCTCTTTAAACACTTTATTGCCTTTAAAACGAATGACCCGTATCGTCGGTTTTTCTTTAACTTTGAATACAATCTTTTTCCCGTCAGGCGTATCTTCAGCCTCGATCCTTATGTCATCAAAGTATCCCATTGCAAATACCGCTTTCAAGTCATCGGAAAGGCTCTTTGAA
>JBFESJ010000213.1:0-6211 GCA_041548585.1 Desulfobacterales bacterium
CCTTGACAACACGCCCAAGCAATGTCCGGTATGCGGTCTTCATCAAGCCTACTACAAACGGGTGGATCACTATTTTAATCTGTTTTTCATTCCGATTTTGAGAGTCAAAAAAGGCGAGCCGTTCATCATGTGTGAAAGATGCGAGAGAACGGTGCATGAATTCAAAGAAGAATATGCCAAAACCTGGCCGGATATTAAAGGGACGCAGTGTCATCATTGTGGGAAAACATTAGAGAAAACGTTTGAATACTGCCCTTACTGTGGCACGCATATTTCTAAATGAATCATCACATTCAAAATGTAACCAACAATAAAGTTGAACGTCATGTCGTTTTAGTGGAACCGCAAGTGCCCTGGAATACCGGTAACATCGGTCGCACCTGCCTGGGAGCCGGCGCATTTCTTCACTTGATAAAACCCCTGGGTTTCTCTCTTGAAAATCGTGAACTTAAAAGAGCGGGGCTCGATTACTGGTACAAAGTCAAACTTTCGGTCTGGGATGACTTTAAGAGTTTTCATCAGGAAATGGCACCGGGAAAGGAAGAAGTTGCAGTCTTTACGAAAAACGGGTCCATTCCCTTCTGGTCCATGCCTTCTCCAGACAAGCTCTTTCTCGTTTTCGGATCAGAAACCAAAGGACTACCGGAAGCGATAATATCCAGATATAAACACGCCACCTACCACATCCCCATTACATCCGAAATTCGGTGTCTGAACCTATCCACGACGGTTGGGATAGCGCTTTATGAGAGCCTGAGAGACCGCTGAAAAACATCCTCTTTTGCCCAATCTGCGTCAGATGGTACATCCCGCCAAACGCGGGGCTCAGATCTTAATACGCCTAAGGCGTATTAATCCTCGAAATACTCTATATCTGCCTGCGGTTAAATTAATTTTGGCTTCAGAGCAAAAAAATAGGGCCCGAAAAATTCGGGCCCTATTGGGTTTAACAAAAAAAATGAACTGTCAGGCTGTTAGAACAGTCCGGTAACCTTACCGGTGTTTACATCCACATCCACATTGCGGAAGGCCGGGTTGGAGCTGGTTCCAGGCATCAGGCTGATGGCACCGCAACAGGGGCACAGGAACTTGGCCCCGGAAAAAATCAGCACGTCGCGAATCGGCAAAGTCCATCCCTTGGGTGTTCCCTTGATCGCGGGATCATGGGTCAGAGACAGGTGTGTCTTGACCATCATGGTGGTATAATCATCGTACTTGGGATCGTTCTCGAGCATCTTGGCCTTTGCCTCAGCTTCAGGAGCCCAGGCAACAGCTTCAGCACCGTAAACGTTCTTGGCAATCAGGTTAACACGGTCTCGCAGCTTGGTTTCCAGGGGATACAGGAACTTGAAGTCCGGTTCTTCCTCGCAAGCCTCAGTGACAACATCAGCGAACTCCAAGGCGCCGTCGCCACCGTCGGCCCAGTGTGTGGAGACGGCACAGCGTGCGCCTGCTTCCTCGGCATACTTGCGAACCATGGCGATCTCGTCCTTGGTGTCGTTATGGAAGCAGTTGATGCAGACCACCGGGTTAATCCCGGACATCCGGATGGTATTAATGTGGTGCACCATATTTTCAATGCCGTTTTCCAGCAAGCCCAGATCCTCTTTAATATACTCTTCAGGCAGGGCTATACCGGCAACCACCTTTGGTCCACCGCCGTGCATCTTGAGTGCGCGAATCGTGGTTGTAAGAACCGATACATGCGGTTTCAGTCCGCTGTAACGGCATTTGACGTTCCAGAATTTTTCAAAGCCGATGTCGGCACCAAAACCGGACTCGGTCAGGTGGTAGTCAAACATCTTGAGACCGACCCGGTCGGCGATGATGGACGACTGGCCCACGGCGATGTTGGCAAAGGGCCCAGCATGCACCATAAGGGGCTGATATTCAACCGTGGAGCACAGGGTGGGGTTAATGGTGTTGACCATCCAGGCGGTCATGGCGTTACCCACTTCCAGATCTTTGGTGGTTACTACATTGCCCGCCTTGTCAAAAGCAACGGTAATGTTGTTCAGCTTTTCGCGCAGGTCGGCCAGATCACGCACAATGGAGAGAATTGCCATGAGCTCGGAGCTTACCGCGATGCCGAAGCCTGACTGCATCATAAAGCCGTCCATGCGTCCCCCCAGTCCCATGACGATGTTTCTCAGGCCCTGAGCACAAAGGTCCATTATCCAACCCATCTCCACCCGGGTGGGATTGATGTCAAGGCGCCTCATCTTGGTGAGCCTGGCTAACTGCTCGTCATTGTAGTTGCGCTCATGCTGCATTCTGGCGTTCAAGGCCACCATAGCCAGGTTGTGAGCGTTCATGATGTCGTTGATGTCACCGGTCAGACCCATGGAGAATTCGGTCAATGGAATAATAAGAGCATTACCGCCGCCCGCTGCGCTACCCTTAATATTCATGGTGGGTCCACCGGATGGTTGGCGAATACAGCCGCCCACATTCTTTCCCCGCCTACCCAGACCTTCCATGAGGCCAATGGTGGTGGTGCTTTTACCTTCACCCAGCGGGGTAGGGGTAATGGCGGTCACCTCAATGTACTTGCCGTCCGGCTTGTCCTTGAGCCGGTCCATGATTTTCAAGAAGTCCAGTTTGCACAATCTTCCCATGGGCAGAATTTCGTCCTTTTGAATGCCGAGCTTTTCCGCCCATTCATCGGGAGTGGGCATGTTCTCTTCGGCGGCTTCGGATATCTGCCAGTCTTTCATTTTTACTGCATTGTAAGCCATGGAATTAATCCTCCTCTGTAATTAGGGTTAATAAAACAGGAGCCCGGTTTCCACCTATAGGTTCCTTCAGCTTCAGTTTAAATACGTTTTGGGTTTTTGGCTCTAAGTTTGTTGTTTCAGTTAGAACATTCTTTAAAAGCATAAGTAATCCAATTTGGCAAGCAAAATAAGTTACTTTTTTAACCTCAGCAATAATGCAAAAAAAACAAATATTGTCAATAGAAAATTGCGCTTAGCCTTGCAACTGATTTAAGCGGAAATAAAATCCTTGAAGCTTCATCAATTCTGCATGATTTCCGGTTTCGATGATCTGCCCTCTGTTCAGCACGATAATTTTGTCTGCTTCCCGGGCCGTTGAAAGTCTGTGTGCGACAATAATGGATGTCCGGTTGGACATTAATTTGACTAAAGCTTCCTGTATTTTTTGCTCGGTTTCCGAATCAATATATGATGTTGCCTCATCGAAGATAATAAGGTCCGGATTACGGGCAAAGGCCCTTGCAATTGATATGAGCTGACGTTCACCGCTCGAAATAGATGCGCCTCCTTCAGATAGCACCGTATGAACACCGTCGGGCAATCTGTCTATAAAGTTTTGACAGTTTGATTCCTTCAAAATATACTGAAATGCGGTTTCCGAAATATCATGTCTTCCCAGCAGAATATTTTCTCGTATGGTTTCAGAGAATAAAAAAGGGTCTTGCATCACCAGCGACATTTTAGATCTTAAATCCGAGATCTTTTTTGCTTTGATGTCAACACCGTTCAATAGAATCCTTCCGGAGGTCGGGTCATAAAAACGGATAATCAGGTTGATCATCGATGTTTTCCCAGACCCCGTCGGTCCAACCACCGCCAAGGTTTCACCGGCTTTTATGCTAAAGGAAACATTTCTAAGCACAGGCTCATCTTTCACATATTCAAAAGAAACGTTTTCCATGGCAATTTCGGTGATTTTATCCAACGTTGTGCCTTGGAGTTTTGGTCTAAATTTAGTACGAAAATCGATATCTGAAACGGTTTTTTGCATGGTTTCAGAACTATCTAAAATCAAGAATATCCGTTCAGCCGATGCCATGGCATTTTGCAAAATATTGTACTTTTCGGCGATGTCCCGGATGGGCCTGAAAAACATCTTCATGTAAGAAAGAAACGCAACAAGTGCGCCAAGGCTTATGGTTCCCGACAGGACGTTGCTGCCGCCATAAAAGATGACAACTGCAATGGCAACCGCACCTATGATTTCAATAACCGGCATAAAAATCGCAAAAACATGTATCTGTCTCATACCGGCCAGATAGTGCTCATGATTAAGTCTTTTAAAGCCAAGATAATTTTGGTTCTCTTGCAAAAAGAGCTGTATCACCTTGATCCCTCCGATGGTTTCGGAAAACCGGGTATTTATTTCGGCGATCTTAATTCGCAATGTCCGGTAAACCTCCCTGGCCTGACCCGAAAAGTAAGCAGAAGCATACAGAACAAAGGGGAGCACCGCAAAAGAAACCAGCGCCAGTTTAAGATTGATGCTCAGAAGAACCACTGCGATTCCAACCAGCAAAAAAATATCCTTAAAGACAAATGCTATGACGGAAGTGAACAACTCATGCATGTTTTGAATGTCATTGGTTACCCGTGTAACCAGCCGACCGATTGGATTGCGGGTAAAAAATGAAACCGACAGGCTCTGGATATGTTTAAAAAATTGTACCCTCAAATCATGCATGACCATCTGACCCGCATATTCCATAATTAAAAACTGAACAACATTGAGAATAAAATTGAAAAATACAATGGCAAGGAAAACAGCGGAGATCAAAGCCACGCCGGAAAGATCATTTTTGCGCAATAGTGTAAGATCTTTCACGTCGAGTTTGTTAAGGTCACGATAAGATATGAGCCCAAAAGCGTCTTTTATCTCAAACAGATCGGAATACTTACGGACAACGGCTTTGATTTTAGGATCGGCCATATCCGCCTTTAGAAATCTGGTTTTGTCCTCATCCGAATCCGTCTTTGTGTTTTCTCCCAATTCCTGTTGCGGCACAATATATCGATCGATGGCAATCTTGGTAACATAAGGCAAAGAAAGGTCAAGCAGGGTGATAAACATTACCAGAACGATAGAACCAAACAACAGCCGTTTATACGGCTTTGTATATGGATACAGGCGTCCCAACAATTTGACATCATAGGGTTTGCCAAGCTGTTTTTCTTCGAAGTATCCATAATCAATACGCATATTCTTCTTCTATCTCCTGGAGGCGGAATGTTTTTGCATAGTATTTATCATGGGTCATCAATTCCGAATGCGTACCTGACTCGACAATGTGGCCGCGATCAAGGGCAATGATCCGGTCGGCAAATCTGAGGGCAGAAAGTCGGTGTGACACGATAATGATGGTTTTTTTTCCTGCCATGGACCGAATGGTATTGATAATCGTTTCACCGGTTTTAATATCCACCTGGCTAATGGGATCATCCAATATGATGATGGATTTATCCTCAAGGAGTGAACGCGCAAGAGCAACACGCTGTTTCTGACCGCCGGAAAGGATAACCCCTTTTTCTCCAACGATGGTTTCAAATCCGTCAGGGAAAGTATTTATGGTATCATAAAAGCATGCGCCTTGGGCCGCTTGTATCAATTCCAATTCATTCGTCTTTTTATTGCCAAACGTAATGTTTTCACGGATGGTCCCGGCAAATAAAAAGGGTTCTTGGGGCATATATGAAATCTTGGATCTTAAACTGCGGATTTGAATCTTGCGGATGTCGATTCCGTCTACCATAATGCGCCCCCTCGAAACGTCAAAAATCCTGGGGATCAAACTCAAAAGGGTCGATTTACCGCTTCCCGGAGGACCGACAATCCCAAGAATGTGCCCATACTTTATTTCCAGGTCTATCTCGTCAAGAACCGGGGCATATCCGGAGTTATGGATATACGGCACATATGAAAATGTAACCGCATCAAACACGATAGATTCCTTTACATCTTTAATAAAGACGGCTTCAGGTATATCGTCAATTTCCGGTTGTGTTTGGATAATTTTATCGATCCTGTCCAAAGATGCTTTGCCGCGTTGGATCAGGTTCGTGACCCACCCCGTGGCCATCATGGGCCAGGTTAAAAGACCAAGATAACTGATGAACGCAACAAAGTCTCCGGGCGTAATGGTTTGGGCGATGGTTTGCCGGCCCCCGAGAAAAAGGATGATGGCCAGGCTTATGTTTGAAAAAAAGACCATCATCGGGAAAAAAGATCCTGTAATTCTTACAAGTTTTAAATTTTTTTCAATATAATCCCTTGAGACCGATTCGAGTCTGGATGCTGCTTCCTGTTGACGGTTGTAAGCCTTGATGATGCGAATACCGGCAAATCTTTCCCTGACAACTTCGGTCAGATCCGAAAAAGCCCCCTGAACCTCTCCGTAATAACGATGCATCTTTTTACTGAAAAAACGTGCACCGAA
>JBFESJ010000214.1:0-6185 GCA_041548585.1 Desulfobacterales bacterium
AATATCGTGTCGTAGTTTGATTTTATTTTCTAATTTGAAAAACTTCGAAGATGTTCTCTTTAACGCGCTCTAATTTGCTCAGACAGCTTCCCGACCGAAACGAAATCATCCGGCGGCTTACGGCAAATTGTGACCGTTATTCATTCAACCACACCAAAGGCGGATAAATCGGAACATATTTTTGGCAACTGCTATAAATACCGGATAACTTGCAACAGTTCGATCTGTATGATATGGACAACTGGCTATTGTGGTGCGTATATTTTTTATTATGTCTTTTTAACGCCCCGTCCGCTTGCGGCGGGGAGCTTCATTACAAGTCGTTTTTGAAATGTTGAGACGGCTTGTAGACAGACAGCGGGGTATGGATATTATGGAGAACATATTGGGTGAATTCTGGATGTTCAAACTTGCCTGTTTGGGCGGGGTAGCGTATCTTGTTTTAGTGTTCATAAAGGATCGTATGAAGAAGAAGTAAGAAGAAATTTTAACCGATCTCTCCGAATACGTCGGGCGGATCTGTATGCCGTAAAAAAACAATTTCCAGAAGTAAATCTAAAGAATATATCGATCAGGCAGACAGGGTTGCCTGTTGCCTGCACCATCGATGCTTACCGTATCTTCTTGCCATTATAACTATTAAATCATGTAGTTAGCACCTATTAACCGATATTTACTTTATAGCTATTGTCAGAATAACATTCCGTTTCAGCCACCGGATAATTTCGTTTAGATCGGCAAGAACTCGCAAACAAAAGCGCGTAAAAGAGAGCATGGTCATGGCTTTTTAGAATATCGTGTCATAGTTTGATTTTATTTTCTAATTTGAAAAACTTCAAAGATGTTCTCTTTAACGCGCTCTAATTTGCTCAGACAGCTTCCCGACCTAAACGAAATTATCCGGCGGCTTACGGCAAATTGTGACCGTTATTCATTCAACCCCACCAAAGGCGGATAAATCGGGACATATTTTTGGCAACTGCTATAAGTAATATAAATGGGTAAAACACGCGTTTGTTGTTTTATATTTTTTCCAAATAGGGAAATTTCATTCCAGTTGACGGTGAATCCGTTTTAGGATATGGATTCCTTTTGTTAATGAACGATTTTTTAACGATCAACGTGATGATATCAAAGATAAAAATATTCCAGTGAAAGGCCAAATCATGATCCGAATCAATGAAAACTATCTTAAACTTCAATCTTCATATCTGTTTGTCGAAATTGCCAACCGTGTCTCTTCGTATCAAAAAGAAAATCCGGATGCGAAGATCATACGCCTGGGCATCGGAGATGTAACGTTGCCTTTGCCACAGGCTTGCATTCAGGCATTCCAGGAAGGTGTCCGGGAAATGGCTTCGGATACCACTTTCCGCGGATACGGCCCCGAACAGGGGTATGAATTTTTAAGGGATAAAATCGCTTTTAACGATTATCAGTCATTGGGAGCGGATATCCGTTCAGATGAGATATTTGTCAGTGACGGCGCCAAATGCGATACGGGCAATATCCAGGAACTCTTTGCGACAGACATTCGCCTGGCGATTCCAGACCCGGTATATCCGGTTTATCTGGACACAAATGTCATGGCGGGCCGAACCGGAAATTTCAATAACGGAAGGTACAACAAGATCGTGTATCTGGATAGCCTGCCTGAGAATGGTTTTGTCCCGTTTCTTCCTGAAACACCGGCAGATCTGATTTACCTGTGTTTTCCAAACAATCCTACCGGCGCGACGATATCCAAGGACAATTTGAAGAAATGGGTCGATTTTGCTCGTAAAAACAAGTCGTTGATCCTTTTTGATGCAGCATACGAAGCATTCATCCGGGATCCAGATCTTCCCCGTTCAATTTTTGAGATAGACGGTGCCAGCGAAGTGGCCATCGAGTTCAGGAGCTTTTCGAAAACCGCGGGTTTTACCGGTACCCGGTGTGCCTATACCGTGGTTCCTAAAGCCTGCATGGCCTATGACGGCAGCGGTCAACAGCATTCATTACACGGGCTGTGGAACCGACGCCAATCGACCAAGTTCAACGGTGTCTCCTACCCCGTCCAGAGAGCAGCAGAGGCGACATACAGTGAAATCGGAAAAACCCAGATCGTCGAGATGGTAGATTATTACCTCAAAAATGCAGCCCTGATTCGAAATGAGATAAAAGCGTTGGGTTTTGAATTTGTAGGGGGTGAAAATTCACCGTATATCTGGGTAAACTGTAAAAGGGATGCCTGGGAGTTTTTCGATCTTTTGCTTAAAAATGCCGGCGTGGTTACAACCCCGGGGCCGGGGTTTGGTAAATGCGGGAAGGGTTTCATCCGCATCAGCGCCTTTAACAGCTATGAAAACGTTGAGAAAGCAATGGCACGGATCAAAGACGCTCTGGGCGGCTCTATTTAGAGTGATTCAGGCGCGTGAAACATTCAGGTCGGGCGGATCGTTCAGAAAAAAACGGAATATGCCGGTACTAATCCCTGCTGCCGGCAATAAAAATATATTCCAAGCCGCTTAAACTGTAATCGATTTCCATAGATAAAAACAAAGAAAGCGAATGTAGTGTAACAATAGCGTTTTTGTCGGCATCCTCGGTGCTGACGTTTCTGATGCGTTTTATGATCCCTTCGTTAACCAATTTCACTTGGGCATAATGGTTTTCCAGGGATTTGAAGTCGATCTTCATATCCTGCCGGTCTTTGGACTTGAAATACCGACCCAGCAGATACATGGACGCCGCGCGCACGGTTGTTTCTTCAACTGAGGCAAATGGAAGGTGAAACCGCGCCATGGGTTTTAAAAAATTCATGATCGGACAATCGCTGGTGGCCATGATTACGCCGAAAATCGCTGAAAGCCCCTCCATGATTGATGTTTTTTTTAAGTAAGTCCTATCTTCGGTTTCGCACATAACTGTGCAATCACTATAGGAAAGGACATTTTTGAAGGTTTCGACCAATTCCATAATATTGACCGCAATGGGACAAAAGGGATGGGTGTCGATCGCCAGGGGACAGTTGCTGCACTGGTTGTAATTCAGACGTGTCCATTCCGATATATTTTGACGATGGTCAGCAGGTATCAGGCTCAATGTCTTTGGATCTAAAACAATATGATAGTCTTTCGTATATCCATCTTCAAATTGAAATTGGTAGTGAAATTGAAACGGGTCTTGTTTTTCCATGGTATTACCTTTTCGAGTGTTCATTTTTCTTTAAATATGCATCAGTTATCCAAAAATTGAATGCAATATTCATGCCGGTATCTATATTACAGTCAGCTCCTCCATGGTCGAGGCCGAAAGTTGCGATTTTAAATTTTTGTGTTTACAGTCAAAACTATATAAAATCCCAATGGAATAATGTTATGACAAAAGGAAAATTGTAAAATGAATGGCGCGATAAACGTTGGATCTGGTAATTTTTTCTCCGGCATACCCCATCAAATCGATGATGAAATTTTTGACACAATCCTATCCTCGGATGGTTGTGAAATTAAAAGAATCATTTCCAAAGGGCAAAAATCTCCTGCTGACCATTGGTATGACCAAGAAAAAAATGAATGGGTGATGGTATTAAAAGGGGCTGCTAAATTGAAATTTAAGGATGACAATAAAATAGTTGAGATGATACCGGGAGACTACATTCATATACCCGCCCATTGCAAACACAGAGTAGAATGGACAGATCCAAATGCTGAAACGATTTGGTTGGCGATGTATTATTAATTTTTGGTTATTCTCCAACTTAGTTGGAGAAAAGGATTCGAGGATTTATCCGCCTTGGGTGGGTTGGAATTGATATATTAATTAGCCACAGACACACACGGACATACACAGACGACGACTATTTTTTTATCCGGCGAGGTCCGCCGGATAAAATCAGTCAGCCCTTCGGGCAATTATTATAGAATTAAATTCGAAATCCTAAGCACGAAATTACAAACAAATCCGAAATTCGAATGTTCAAATAACAAAAACAACGCTAAAATACCGTTTTTATCGCGAAGCGATGACTATTTTTGTTCGAGCAGGTCGCTCGGACAAAAGGTCCGTGTGTGTCTGTGTGTGTCTGTGGCCAATTTAGAAGTTTTGAAACCGGGCAAAAAAGGATGTTTTTCAACGGTCTCATAATAAAAAGGCAGAGCCATTTTTGCTCTGCCAATATTAGCCCGGTAGCCTCCCATTTTCAGCCTACCAAGCATTGCGATCTTTTAGCTTCTCCAAATGTCGTTGTACAATGCAATTTTGCATCGAGATGCACGGACATCCGAGAAGCTTTATAAATGTCACATTTAGCTCCTCTTTTCACAGCATAACCTTCGTGAGATCGCGTCGTCACATGGTTAATAACATAGTGTTGAAGCTTGGCGACATTTAGTTTTAACCCATATTTAATCATTTCAGCACATATGTCAATGAGGTAAAAGACCCGTTTTTGTCCGGGAAAATCCCATCCCATAGGGATTTCTCCTATCACCAAACCCGGCACATAAAATATTTTCCAATTTTGTTTGCGAATCAATCAGGGTTGCAATAAGAAAGCCCCTGGCGAGGCATGCCAGGGGCAAAAAGGGCGGTTCAGTTGATGACAGGAACCGCTGAAGTATGAATAGCGCCAAAAGGAATTTGGCCAACTTAAATTAATGCCACATTGTGATATGTCAAGGCGTTTTTTTAAAGACCGCAGGCTGGACGTATGCGGCTGAAAAGGATGACCCCAATCCTTTCTTGTCTATTTATTTTTATTTTCACAGGAATGATTTTTGGTATTTCCGCAACATTTTTTGTTTTGACCGTGTGTACATCCCCCTGATTTATCTTTCAATTTTTCAGGATTTTTACAGCCACACTTAGACATTGTATTCACCTCTTGAATGATGGAGTAGATTATTTAGTTTTTCTTCAATTGGAAATAACAAGATTTCCTTTGTTGATTGTAATGTTAACCGTGTTGCTGAACAAATCTTTAACAGATTCATATTCCGAAGGCAGAGAGTATGTCAGTATTTTTTCCAGCAAAGGAGCAGTATAACCAAACACTACCGCCATCATACATTCGTCATGCATGGCCTTTCGGTATTGCGGGCAAAAGATTAATTTTTGTCTCTTTTTGACCACAAGTTTCCATGCATTATGAGCACTGCATTGTCCGGAGCTATACGCCCCCATGATTTCCTCTCTATATGATGATGTTTTGGGGTCAGCACCTGTTTTCAAAAATGCAATATGCATACCAAAATTAGAATGCACATGTGTCATTTGTATAAAAACATCAATATATGTAAAGAAAACGGTTATATGGGGTGTAATGGGTAGATGATGATCCTAAATCTGATGAACCGTCAAATTACATAACAACATAATTTTGCCGGGCTGAATCTGAATTTTGCCGAGTAGAACCATATAATACACTAGCGACATGCATGATTTGTGGATCATCTTCCGATTAGTTGTAGTTAATTCAGGGGTCGGGGTGTTTTTATTTGTTAAATCGCTCCATGGATAATGTTTTTTCCCAAACCGTGTAAACTCGTGGTTAAAGGATCGTAAAGAAAGAACAGGTTTCAATATAAAAACAATGGGTTCAACTTGAAACAAATATTTTCTCGGTGTTGAAATGTTTCGGTATGCGTCTGTTCTTTCTAACGATCCCTAAACCACTCAAACAATACACGCTTTGGGAAAAAACATTATCCATTCCGCCGATTAATACGTGTTTACAACAAAAACACCCCGACCTCTCAGTTAATTAGGGTAAAATAAGAAACAAAAAGGGCGACCCTTTTGGATCGCCCAAAGCAAAGGTTATAAAGATAGGTTGACCATCCTACAACGCCCTTGCCGAAATGATGACTTCCCTAAATGCCGTTTTTATACCCGGTGCACATTCAATTTAATTTCTTTTGCATTATATGTCGGTGACCGGAATATCAGATGCACGCGCACCAGAGAAGCATTATAAATAAGTTAAGACATGGATGCATTCTGTCAATAGAAAATGACTGCCAAAAAAGACCAGAAGGGTTGACCTGGGAATCTTTAATAAGGCCGAAGGAGTCATTTAACATTTGAACAGGATCTTCCAAACTTCACCCTCATAATACAAATTTTATGCTAATCAGGATATGGATATTCAAATGACGTATGTTTCGTCCCTACATATCCTTTTTTCTTCATACACTGAACGGTAA
>JBFESJ010000215.1:0-6166 GCA_041548585.1 Desulfobacterales bacterium
ATTGCGGGAGTCAGAGTTCTTCGGCTCTGCCTGAAAAATGGCTGCAAGAGTTTGAAGTGAACTAAAGTTAAGGAATTCTGTCAATTATATAAAAACATTGGAGCGAAGCGACACCATAACTTCTCCGTTTAATACGGGATAAATAGGCACTTTTAACTTTTAAGACTATAAGTAAAACAGTTCCTTTCAGGAGTAAACCAAAGCCTGATCTTTCCCCGCAATGCGGGATCTTCGATGGGCCAAGCCTGCCCCGCATTGCGGGGGATTATTTACTAAATCCGGGTTTGGCTGCGTCAAGATTTGGAGATTCTTTTTTTCAGAACACCGGCTGCATCGAGGGCTAGACTTAATAGGGCAGGGATCAGGAATATGGTAAAAACCGTTGAAATCAAAAGGCCGCCCACCACAACACTGCCAAGACCCCGGTAGAATTCGGAGCCTGCTCCCGGGGCAAGGACCAGGGGAAGCATCGCTGATACGGTGGTGATACTGCTCATATAGATCGGCCGGATACGGGTTCTGACCGATTCTGTGATGGCATCTCTGGGTAACATTTTGCCGTCCCGGATGTTATTCAAACTTTGATGGACAATCAGGATGGCATTATTCACCACGATACCGACCAGGATGACGAATCCGAGCATGGTAATGATGTCCAGCGCCTGATAGGCAATAAAAATATTCACCAGCAATAAGCCCACAAAACCGCCGGCTGCCGCCAGCGGGACACTGAACATAATGATTAGCGGATAGAAAAAATTTTCGAACAATGCCGACATCAGCAGATAGCTGATGACGATGGCTAGTATAAAATTCCACCTCAGAGCCGCTCGGGTTCGCGTCAGATCATCCGCCGTACCGCCAAGGTTGATGCTGTAAAGGCTTGATAGGGAATCTCCGGTCTTGATTGGGCCGACCACCTTTTCCTTTACGATCTCCATGGCGGTTTCAAGGGCTGTCTCCCTTGGCGGAATAACCTGGATCGTAATGGCCCGCTGAGAATCGATATGATTAATCTGGATGGGCCCTTCTTCAAGCTTAACTTCTGCCAGTGAATTTAACGTCACTTTCTCTCCGGATGGCGCGACAACCGGAAATTGGGGCAGATCCTGAGTACGTTCGAGCTTTCCTTCCCGAGTTTTGACCACTAAATCGATTTCATCACCATGCAGGCGATACGTGCTGGCTTTGGCCTCATCCACCATTGTGTCAACTATTAAGCCGAGATCAGCCGTGGTCATCCCCAGGCGGGTCAAGCGTTCACGGTTGGGAATAATGCGCATCTCGGGGTTTCCCAGGTCCAGTCCGGGTATCGGCCGTATCTGGGCGCCGGGCAGGGCCTGGGCCGTCAATCCATATATCTGTCTACCCAGATTGATAAGTTGAACGAGATCGGGTCCTTTGATCTCTATTTCGATGGAGCGGCCCTCGCCGATATTTCGTGAAAATAGACTGGGCTGCTGAACAATTGCAATCATGCCGGGAATTTTTCGTAACACCCCATAAATATATGGGAGCAGTTCCCGGGTCCTTTCCTGGATTTTTGAAACAATACCCATAAAAACCGCTTGTCCCCGCGCAACATAGAAAAAATTGCTGGCCGGCGGAAGATTCAGTTTTTCGGCCAGTGCACTTTTTTGATTATGTTCAATGAGCGGCAGAATATCTTTTTCTACGGTTTTCCCAATATCCTCGAGCTCGGTTAGATTGTAACCCGGCGGAGGTAACAGAATTCCGAATAACAGTTCACGGTTGCCTTCAGGCAGATATTCTGTTTTGGGCATTAAAAAAAATGCCAGGCTAACTGCCATAAGGGTCATAATAACGGCAATGCCCGTACGTGCCGACACCAATCCACACATCCAGTAAACAAATTTTGTCGTGTAATTTATAAAGCCCCCGGCAAAAGCGGTAAATCCTCTCATGATAAAATTGATAGGTTTAAAGATGGACGCAAAAGACCCTTTTGCTTTGAATGCAATATTTTTTTCATCTTTAACTTTCCCCAGTATTTTGGAGGACAAGGTTGGAATAACCGTAATGGAGACGATCAGGCTCAAGATCACGGCACTGCTAATGGCGATGGCAATGTCTCGGAAAAGTTGGCCGGCCTCCTCCTGAACAAAAACAATGGGAAGAAATACCGCCACTGTGGTCAGTGTGCTCGCCAGAACCGCTCCCCAAACCTCAACAGTACCGTCATAGGCTGCTTGTATGCGGGTTTTGCCCATCTCACGGTGGCGGAAGATATTTTCAAATACCACAATGGAATTATCCACGATCATGCCGATGGCAAAGGAAAGACCGGCTAAACTGACGACATTGATATTCCTTCCCATTAGGGTCATGACCAGGAACGTGCCGATGGCGCTGATGGGAATGGCGATGGCCACGATGACGGTGCTCGCTAAATTCCGTAAAAATATTAAAAGCACCAAAATCGCAAGGGATCCACCCACAAAAATATTCTCCCTTACCAATTTTATCGCGCTATAAATGTAGCTGGTTTCATCATAGACTTTAACAATTTTTAAATTCTTTTCTTTTAAGAGGCCGTCATTTAATTCCGTAAGCGCTTCCTGGAGTTTCTTCACCACCACCAGGACATTGGAGCCGGGTTCACGAACTGCGTTTAAAACGATGGTCGGGACACCGATATGCCGAACGACATATTCCGGATCTTTAAAACCAAACTCAACACCGGCAATATCGCGAACAGTAATAGGGATGCCGTTTACCCTTTTAATGATAACATCGGAAACATCCTCGGCGTTCTTATACTCACCCACGGTTCGGGCGATATAGCGCCGCTTGCCCTCGTCAAAGTCACCGGCACTGATGTTTTTGTTTTCGATATCCAGTGCCCGAACGAGTTCGGGGATGGTCACTTTCCGGGCCGAAAGGGCGTCTGAATCGACAATGACCTGAATCTCTCGTTCTCGTCCTCCGTAAATGTTGGAAGACGAAACCCCTGAAATCCGCTCAAGCCGGGGCTTCACATGCTCATCGATAAAATCGTATTCTTGCTGTAAAACCCCTTCATATCCGTCCAGCGCCTGCAACACCATCCAGGCAATTGCTTTTTCGCGTCTTCCTCCGGACTTTATGATGGGCTTTTCCACATCGTCCGGATACTTTTTAACCCGTTCGAGACTGTTGGATACCCTGAGCAGTGCTTCGTCGGTGTCCGTACCGATTTCAAACATCAGGTTGATATAGGCATTGCTATCCTGGCTTTCACTTTTAATTTCCATCAGCCCTTCAAGGTTTTTGAGTTCTTCCTCCTGGGCATCGACGATTTCGCGTTCCACTTCAACAGGGCTGGCACCCCGCCAAGTCGTTTGAATGGAAATCTCCGGAAGGTCAACATTGGGGGTCAACTGAATCGGAATTCTAAACAGTGAAATAAAGCCGAACAGAACCAGCAGGAGAACTCCCACTGTAACGGTCACCGGTTTTTTTATGGCGGTATCTACGAGTTTCATAACAAATAATCAGGTTTCAGGTTTCAGGTGTCAGGACACAGGGGCCAGGGTTCAGGTTTCAGGGCATTAAAAATGTAACCTCAATCATCTAACATTCTGATTCCTGCATCTTGAATCAATTCTGAATGACCACCGGCTGTCCGGGTCTGAGGCGCTCGTTTCCACGGATGACAACCTGATCGCCGGGTTTGAGATTTCCTTCAACGGCGACGCCCCCGTCATAATAGCCGAGGACCTTCACGTTTATCGGCACGGCCTTGCCGCCATTCACGAGGAAGACCATCCTGCTGTCTCCCGCGGTAACGATGGCATCTTTTGGTATGAGAATGGCGCTTTTTTTATCTGCCAGGTTAAACGTAACGATAGCCTCCATGCCGCTTTTAATATTATGGTCAGGATTTTCAAGATGTATCCTTACCGGGAAGGTTCTGGAATTCGGATTTCCCTGCGGAAGTACGGCGTATATCTTTCCTGAAAACGGTTTGTTTAATACACTTTTTATGGATACGTTTACGTTGCCTTGGGGTGCAAGTAAAACCGAATAGCGTTCCGGAACATCTACGGTGATTTGTACGTTATCAAGATTAAGAAGAGTAACAACGGGTCCGCCTTTGTTTATCCATTCTCCGATTTGGGTATGTTCTTTTGCGACAAACCCCGAGAATGGCGCTAATACTTTTTGTTGCTTTATTTCGTAGTTGAGCAGATCTATTTCAGACTCATTCTGGAGTAATTCCTGAGAAAGGGCAAGATACGTATAAAAAGCGGTATCATATTGCTTTTCGGCAATACTGTTGGTCTCTTTAAGCTTGCTCACTCTTTTGAGCTCTTTTTCAGCATTCTGCAGGTTCGCCTGGATTCTTTTCTTTGCCGCGACAGCTCCTTTGAGACGAAGCTTCAGTTCGGTTTCTTTCAAATTAACCAGCAGGTCTCCCTTTTTAACATAATTGCCCTCTTTTACCGGGAAAAATTTAACCACCCCGGACACTTCAGAAGCAACGGTACTCTCTGAGAAGGCTTCCGTTGTTCCAACCAGGGATACCTGATTTGAAACCATATCGGTTTTCACAGTGGCAACCTGAACCGGAGACGGTGGCGGTCCTTTTTCCTTGCCCGGATCTTGGGCCAATGCAGCCGGGTCTGAAAATAAAAATATAGCTGTAACGATTAAACAATATCTGTAAAAAGACGCTCTGATACCAAGTGTCAGCATGAATAACCTCTTTTAAATGCAGGATCTTTACGCCAAATAATGGCGAATCTATATTTAAAATCCCAGGACGTCAAGAATTTAAAGATATGCATTCCAAACGGTATTATCAAATTGTACAGAAAATAAATGCCCTTGCCCCGGCGACATACTGTGTTATATTTAACAATGTTCAGACACTGGTGGCCAAAATAATGTTAAATTTATTAAATTTGTCGTTTGAAAAGAAATCGCTAAATACGAAGATTTAATATTATTGGAGTATTGGAGTGCTGGAGTATTGGAAATTTCGCTTTATCATTACTCCATTACTCTAAGGCTCCTTTTAAATTGTTATTCAAAATACCAATAATTTAAGGTTAATAGATAATAAGTCAATGTTTATTTTGAACAAGAATGATATTCGAATGCGAAACTTGATTTCAAATATTTAAGGTGGTTTAGCAAACGTGAAAGGATATACATATGAAAATAGCAGTCAGCGGCAAGGGGGGCGTTGGGAAAACAACGTTTTCAGCACTTTTGATACGAACATTGAACAAACAAGGGAAACATGTGCTGGCCATCGATGCGGATCCGGATGCCAACCTTGCGGCAGCATTGGGTATTCCGGATGCCGACCGCATCGTTCCTATTGCCGAGATGAAGGAACTTATTTTTGAAAGGACCGAAGCAAAGCCGGGAAGCATGGGTGGGTTTTTCAAGCTCAACCCCAAAGTGGACGACCTTCCCGACGCGCTTTCGGCAAAACTGGATAACATTAAACTCATGCGCCTTGGGGGGGTTCAAAAAGGCGGGTCCGGATGCATCTGCCCGGAGAGCACCCTGTTGAGGGCACTGATGACCCACATTGTCCTGGCGCGGGACGAGGTGGTGGTCATGGATATGGAAGCCGGAATCGAACATTTGGGAAGGGCAACCGCTTCGGCCGTAGACCGGTTGATTGTGGTCGTGGAACCCGGCCGTCGAAGTATGGATACCGCCGGTCATATTCGAAAGCTTGCGTCCGAGATCGGCTTAAAAAATATTGTCCTTGTGGGCAACAAAATTCGCAACCAAAAAGACGAGGCATTTTTAAAAGAGCACCTGAAAGATTTTGAATTTCTAGGCTTCATCCCCTATGATGAAGCGCTGATAGAGGCGGATCTGGATGGTGTTTCACCATTTGATGTGAATTCAAATTCAAAAGAAATTGTTAACGCGATGATTTCAAAGTTTTAATGAGCCATCCAAAACGACACTTTTATAGAGCAAAAAAAAGAAAAGGCAGCTTCAACCGGGGTCACCGGCCTCCAAAAATCAAACCCGGTGCCGATGCCGGACTTAAAAAAGTCTTTGCCGGTATTGGTGTGCCGGCTCAAAAACCGTTTAAACCCGATCCTTTTCAGCTTAAGGCATTGTCGGCGGTCAAACGATCCGACTGCCTGGTGACCGTACCCACCGGCGCCGGCAAAACCTGGATTGCCGAGCA
>JBFESJ010000216.1:0-6165 GCA_041548585.1 Desulfobacterales bacterium
CGCCGGACGAACACTGCCGAAAGGCAAGGCGTTCTTTGTTGACGCAGATATATTCCAGAAGTTTTCGCGCAATCTCGATCTTGGCCTGGGCCTGATAGTTGCCGCTGATGTAGTGGCAGTCCCCGAAATAGCAGCCCACCACCATGAGGCCGTCCAGCCCCTTTTTAAAGGCCCTGGCCACAACAGCCGGGTCCACCCTGCCGGTGCACATGATTCGAATGATCTTTATCTCGGGGGTATATTGCAGCCTGGAAACTCCAGCCAGATCAGCGGCGGAGTACCCTCACCATGTGCAGCAGAACGTGAGTATTTTGGGAACAAACATTTTTCAAAAAACCCCTTTGAAGATTGTTGATTTATGATTGTTGATTGTTGATTGAAAAAGCCTAAGTACAAATAGATTGTTGATTTATGATTGTTGATTGTCGATTGAAAAAATAAAATTATATTAATCTATGTTTTACTTTTATTTGATTTTTCTTCTCTGTGCTGTTCTTCTGGTCGAGATGAAAATCGACGATAATTCATGCGCCTCATTAAAAAGCGGTAAAATCTTATTTTTTTTCTGTTTTTCAATTCCTCGGAGTTCAATTCTCACCTATACGGAGCTTAAGCCCTTCAATCACCAATCAACCCCGATAAATCGGGATTTACGCTGCGCTCCAACAATCATACATCATCAATCCCATGGTCAATCCAAAGGCGCTTCAATCACCAATCATCAATCATATATCATCCATCCAAAAACGCATCGATCTGGGCCTCAATCTGCTCGTCCGTATAGGAGTTGATGGTCAGGGCATGCTGATAGCAGGTGGCCGCACACACCCCGCACCCCTTGCACGCCACGTCGACCACGCGAACCTTTCTCCCTTTTTCCGTCGATTCGATTTCAAGGGCACCGTATGGACAAAGCGCTACGCAAAGTCCGCAGCCCCTGCAAGCCTCCTCGTTGTCCAGAACGGAAATAATCGGTTCCACGACAACGGATCCTTTTGAAAGCGGAATGGACGCCCGGGCGGCCGCCCCCAGACCCTGGGCCACGGCCTCTCTGACATTGGCCGGAAAACGGGCACTCCCGCAAAGGAAAATACCGTCCGTGGCAAAATCGAGGGGCTTTAGTTTGACATGCCCTTCCAAGAAAAACCGGTTTTCATCCACCGGAACCCTTAACAGCTGAGACGTAGTTTCCGCATCTTCGGGGGCGATCAGCGGCGTGGAAAGGACGACGAGATCCGCCGGAAGGGTCATTTCACGGCCCAGCAATGCATGATAAAACTGCACGTGATCCGATGCCACGGACGGCGGCCGATCCGTATCGTAGTTCATGTACCGGATTCCGGCGGCCTTTGAATCCCGAAACATCTTTTCGTTTTCAACGCCGTACATCTGCATGTCCCGGTACAGGATTGAAACCCTGGCATCCGGCACCTGATTTTTGATCAAGACGGCGTTTTTAACCGCCGTCTGGCAGCAGATCCTGGAGCAGTAAGGCCGCTCTTGATTGCGGCTGCCCGCGCACTGGATCATGACAATGTTTTTGAGCTCAGGTTCCAAACCGTCTTTCAGACGGTGTTCCATTTCGAGCTGGGTGATGACGGTTTTACCGTCATAGCCGTAAAGCCCTTTTGGCACCAAAACACGGCCCCCGGTGGCCACAATGATCACCCCGATGTCGATGTTTTTGATACCGGTCCCGGTTCCAATGTCGACGTCGAATTTGCCGATAAACCCCTGAACGGAGGTGACCCGTGCCCGGGTGAAAACGGTAGTTTTCGGATGCTCCGTAACTTTTTGTTGTTTGGACTCGATGAAATTACGTGCGTCGGTCATGTCGGGCCCCAGCTTATTCAGCCGGTTCAGCATCCCGCCCAGAGCGTCTTCTTTTTCAACCAGGACAACTTCATAGCCCCGATTTGCAAGGGCCAACGACGCCGTCATTCCGGCCAGGCCGCCGCCGATCACAAGGGCCCGGGCCTGGACGGTTGACATAATCGGCTCCTGGGGTGCGAGCAGGGCGGCCTTGGCAACACCCATGCGGATCAAATCCCGGGCCTTTTGCGTGGCATCGTCTTGCTGCTGCATATGAACCCAGGAGCATTGATCGCGAATATTGACCATTTCCAAAAGATACGGATTTAACCCGGCTTCCTGGCAGGAACTCCGGAACAGGGGTTCATGGGTTCTCGGCGTGCAGGACGCCACCACCACCCGATGGAGGTTTTTCTCCTCGATCCCCTTTTTTATCTCGTTGATACCGCCCTCGGAACAGGTATACAGGTTCCTTTGAACAAACGCCACGTGGGGAAGGGTCTGGGCATAATCGGCCAGGGCTTCCATGTTCAGATATCCGGCGATATTGGAGCCGCAATGGCAAATAAACACGCCGATCCGGGGTTCCGTTTCGTTATTTTCAGGCAATGGCTTTCCCCTTTTCGAAATCAGGTTGAAAAACAATTTCAGCGGCGCGTTCTGCGGCGCTCGACGCCTGGGCCACGGATTCCGGCACATCCATGGGCGACTCGGCACACCCGCAGACAAAGATACCCGGCACGGTGGTGTCCACCGGAGAAAGCGGATCGGTCTTGATGAAGTTGTATTCGTCCAGCTCGATTCCAAAAAGATCCGCCAGCTCGACGATCCCCTTGGTGGGTGCACAGGCCGTGGCCAGAACCACCATATCAAAATCCTGCGATTTGACCGTTCTTTCTCTGGTATCTTCATAAATCACAACCGGGTTATTTTCAGGACCCGCTGTGATCTCGGCCACCCGACCCCGAACATAGGTAATGTTGGAGTGGTTGCCGCCCCGAATTTTATACTCTTCAAACCCTTTGCCCACGGCCCGGATGTCCATGCCGAAAATCGTGGAGGTGGTTTCCGGTTCGTGTTCGTGTGCGATAATGGCTTCCTTGATGGCGTGCATACAGCAATATCCGGAACAAAACGGGTAAAATCTGAAATCCCGGGATCCCACACACTGGATAAAGGCCAGGCGTTTGGCCACGGTAAAGGTTGCGGCCTTTTCCTTTAAGACGTTGCGCGAGTCCAGGGTCGCCGTGTGCGATGCATATTTTTCGGCCCATTTCAAATGATCATCGTCGTCCTGAAACCGGCCGTTTTGGAATTTGTCGTAGAATTGAGCCGAAGGTTCCTCGTATTTTTTTTCGAATTTTTCGATGGCGCGCTGTGATTTTTTTACTTGTTTTTCAAGCCCCTTAATTTCAGCCTCAACGGCCAGGTCGGATGGGCGATCCAGATGGCCGGCGGTGGGTCCGCTGGCGCTTAAAAGCCTTTCGAACTCGAGGGCGGTCACGACGTTGGGGAGTTCCGTGTATCGGTATTCGGGAATCCTGGATGGATCGAACACATCGTAACCCGCGGCAAGAATGACGGCCCCGACATCGAGTTCGATGACGCGGTCTTTTTGATCGAAATTGATGGCGTCCGCCTGGCAGATCTTTTCACAGATGCCGCACTTTTTCCCCTTGAGCTTGCGGCAAAACTCGGGATCGATGGTGTGGGTGGACGGGATGCCCTGTGCAAAGTAACTGTAAATGGCATTTCGGTTCCCCAGTCCACAATTAAAGGCGTCCGGTACGATGGTCGGGCATTTTTCCGTACACGCCCCGCAGCCCGTGCACCGGTCTTCTTCCACATAGCGCCGTTTTCTGCGGACAGTGACCTTGAAGTCACCGGCCCGGCCGTCCATGGATTCGACTTCACTGTAAGCCAGCAGCGAAATATTGGGATGTCGACCGACATCCAGCATCTTGGGCGACAGGATTCAGATGGCACAGTCGTTGGTGGGAAAGGTCTTGTCCAGCTGCGCCATTTTGCCGCCGATACTGGGCAGTTTTTCCACCAAGTGGACCCGAATGCCCATCTCGGCAAGGTCTAACGATGCCTGGATACCGGCGATGCCGCCGCCGATGATTAATACGTCTTTTGTCATTTTTTATTAAAGACCTCTTTCTAAGTTAAAAGGATTTTTGCCATCGCTCTAATAATTTCAGGGGGTGCGGTATTAAAGCGCTCCATGGATCATGCTTTTTTTCAAACCGTGTAAACTCGTGGTTAAAGGATCGTAAAGAAAAAACAGAATTTAATATAAAAACTCCCGGACCCCGAATAAATTATAATTTTTTAGTATTTCACTTGTTCCCTTGGTTCCTTGCCTGTCCCGTTAAATTCGTGGACTATTTAAACGGGAAACCCCTGAATCCTTTTGGGATCACCAACTTCTTTTGGGGATGATCGTTTATATTTAACCAGTGTCAACAAAACCGTCCAAAAGTTGTTAAGTTCGTTTCAGACTGTCGGCCACAAGGTCGTACAAATCCGTAATCTCGATGTCGAGGTGATACGCGGCTTTTGCACACCGGAAATGAATCTGGCATTTGGGACAGGCCGTGACCAGCGTGCCGGCTCCGGTTTCCATGGCCTCCTTAAGACGCTCCATCTGGATTTCTTTGGAACAGCTCGAACAATTCATCCAGCCGCTGGTGCCGCAGCAGACGCCATTTTCCCGGCTGCGGGCCATTTCTTTGAGTTCAAAACCCGGAAGCGCTTCTATCAATTTTCTGGGCGCATCATAAATGCCGGCCAGTCGTCCCAGGCGACAGGGATCGTGATAGGTCACGATTTTTTCCGCCGAGTCTGCAAATCCGATGGCGCCTTCGTTGAGTTTTCCTGCCAGAAAATCCAATATATGAACCGGTTCAAAGCCGAGTTCACCAAAATATTCGGGATAAACATGCTTAAATGTATGATACCCTTCGGGACAGCTGAAAATGACCTGGCTTGCACCCGAGGACCGGATGGTATCCAGGTTCAGTTGTGCCAGTTGTTTGAATTTTTCCGCGTTGCCGTTCCAGAGGGCGTCGTGCCCGCAGCACCGTTCATCATTGCTGATGACCGGTTCGACCCCGCACACATTCAGAATCCTGAGGATATTCTGAGCCCCTTGAATCGATCCTGCATCGATATCCCGAAAAATAACGTCAAAATAGGGCCGGCAACCCACAAAATAAAACACCTCACCGGTGTCTTTTGTTTTCCCGTCCTGGATCCAGAATTTTCGGTTTTGCCGGATATTTTTTGTCTGTATGGACATGATGGTTTGAAGCATCCCGTTGTGGGCGGGAATACCGTCAAACCCGAAGGTGCGGGCTTCATCTCGCATCCGGCGGATGAACTCGGGAAAATTGATGTCAGCCGGACACCGGACACTGCACTGGGCGCAGGTGAGGCAGCTCCAAATGGTATTGTCTGACAGCTCTTCGAGTTCATACAGGGAGCGCTCGATAATCTGCCGGGGTGAGAATTCCGGAAACACCTTGGCCACCGGGCAGCTTCCGGTGCAAACCCCGCAATCCAGGCAATAGTAGGTTTTGGTGGTATTCACCAGTTCGGCAATTGCAGTCATTAGACAGTCTCCACCATTTTTAATGATGCGTTTAGAACCTATCTCAAAAACAATCTAAGTGCCCATGGCAGTGTTGCAAAACGGTTTAAAATGCTCACATACTACGTGTATGCTCCGCTTTTTAACCGTTTCGCGCCTTGCCCTGAACCCTAATCTCATTTTTGAGGTAGGTTTTAGTTAATCCATTAAATCTCAGCGACCCCGCTTTTAGCGGGACAGGGACGTCGGAAAACAATAAGAAACATACCCTGCGGGCATTTAGAACCCAAAAATATCGCCTTTCGATTGGTTTTTTTCTTTTGTCGCCCTTTCAGTGGCAAACATAAAATTTTACTTCTCTGCGCTCTCTGTACCTTTGCGGTGAATAATTTTTTATTAAAGACCCTTTTAAGCGGCCTGTTTCAATCGAGACGGCCCCAAAGATATGATCTGTTCCGTAAATTCTCGGGCGATCTCGGCAAACAGAACGCCTTCTGCCGAAGAAACCCAATCCAGGCGAAGCCTTGCTGCGTCAATGCCGAGGATGCCGACCAGCTCTTGGGTCATCTGAATCATCTTTTCTGCTTTTACATTACCGTCCAGGTAATGGCAGTCTCCCATATGTCACCCGGCAACCAGAACCCCGTCGGCCCCCATTTCAAATGACTTGAGGATAAAATTGGGGTTGATCCGGCCCGAGCACAAAACACGGATGATGCGCATGCTGGTCGGATATTGGAGACGGCTGACACCGGCCA
>JBFESJ010000217.1:0-6110 GCA_041548585.1 Desulfobacterales bacterium
ATTTAAAGGTCAACTTCAGTATCCCATACGATTACACTGGAATGTCGATAGTTGCCCACAAAACAATCGCCGCCGGATTCAGCCGACTTGAAGACTTCAACAGTTCTAGTGTCGTTATCGCAGCCAGACTTGGCTCAACTGCCGTGACCGCCGCCAAAAAATATATGCCAAAGGCCACGCTGCGGCTGTTTGATGATGAATCCCAGGCATATCAGGAACTGGTGAACGGAAAGGTTCACGCTGTTGTTGGATCGGCCCCAACACCTGAATTTCAGGCCATTAAATATCCCAACAAACTTTTTCTCCCTCTTGATAAAACATTTACAAGAGAACCCATTGGGTTTGCAGTAAAAAAAGGAAATTTTGATACCTTAAATTATCTCGACAACTGGATTCGTTATGTTGAATCCGAAGGATGGCTCACTGACCGAAAAAATTACTGGTTCCGTTCCAAAGACTGGGAAAAAATGATTAAATAAGCGCTTTCATCCTTTTTTAATAAAAACCTTGGGGCAAAGATTCTTTTGAAATCGCTGAAACTTAAAATTACACGTCTGGACATATTAATATTTTTAATCTTAACTTGTGCCTGCGTCTGGATTACCTATCGAATAATTGTCGAAGTTCATTACAATTGGAATTGGGGCGTTATACCCCAGTATCTTTTCAGGTTTGATGCGACCACGGACAAATGGGTTCCGGGACTGATCATGCAGGGTGTGTTTATAACCCTGCGGTTAAGCATCTATTCCACCATCGTTGCCATGATTTTTGGAATCATCATGGGCCTTTTCCGTACCAGCCGAAGCCCTTTCTGGCGGCTCATCGGCTGGGGCTATGTTGAGCTGATTCGAAATATACCCGTTCTGGTCTGGATATTCATTTTTTATTATTTCATCAGCGATCAGTTTTTTCCCATCAACGGAATGGACCATCTGAAAAAATCTACACCTGGACTCTTTCAGGATATGGTGTCCTTTATATTCTTCTCTCCAACACAATTACCGACGTTTTTGTCCGGCATGCTTGCATTGGGCATTTATGAAGGAGCTTATATTACAGAAATCATAAGGGCCGGCATCCAGTCCATTGAAAACGGTCAGTGGGAAGCATCTGCAGCCGTAGGCTTTTCAAGGTATCAGCAGATTCGCCATATTATTTTCCCGCAGGCTGTCCAGAGGATACTCCCACCGCTGGCCGGACAGTTCATTTCAACGATCAAAGATTCTTCAATTGTCTCTGTTATTTCTATTCAGGAGCTTACGTTTCAGGGCATGGAGCTTATGTCGGCGACGTTTTTAACCTTTGAGGTATGGATCACGGTGATGGTGTTGTATTTCTTCATGTGCCTGACATGTTCTCTATTGGTTGAAAGGCTTGAAATCCATATGAAACGAGAAATGGTAATGCCTTGACCCAAAGACGGGTTACGTGCTAATGAGTAGCGGCCTTAAAAGCCAAGCAACTTATCAATGTTCTTAATACCTTAGGATTACTAAGAATTTGGATGCAAAGATGACGCAACAGATTCGTCCTTATACCGGTCTTGCTAAAATAAATCTTTTCTGGGCGCTCTCCAGAACGCCCCATGGAATTTTAGACATGGCTACCCCTGCATTGGGTGCGCTGCTCTGGCTCGGCCGGTTCCCCTCTCTGGAAGTAATTTTAATCGGACTGATTACCACGTTTGCCGGGTACACGGCGGTTTATGCCCTGAACGATGTCATTGATTATCGTGTTGATAAAGAAAAGTTAAAACTCTGTGGAAATTTCGATATCGATTGTGATCTGGATGCCGCCACGGTGAGGCATCCAATGGCCCAGGGATATCTGAGTTTTAAAGAAGGGTTGCTCTGGACGGTTGGTTGGTCAATCGTGGCCATTTGGGGCGCTTACCGCTTAAATCCGGTCTGCATTTTAATTTTTGCCATCGGCTGTTTGCTGGAGACGGTCTATTGTCTGTTACTCAAAGTCACCCATCTCAGAACCATAGTCAGTGGCGGCGTAAAAACGGCCGGGGCCATTGCCGGTGTATTTGCCGTTGATCCGAGCCCTTCACCAATATTTCTGTCCATGCTGTTTCTGTGGTTTTTTTTGTGGGAAATCGGCGGCCAGAACGTTCCCAATGACTGGTCAGACATTGAAGAGGATCGGCGCCTTAACGCCAAGACTATTCCGGTTCGACTGGGCACGAATTCGGCCAATGCAATTATTCTGGGATCTCTGGCTGCTTCGCTAATTCTCTCCACAGTTGTGTTCTACAGCTCTCCGATCCCCTTTGAATTTCCGTTTCTGGTTGCCGCCGTGGCAACAGGACTTTCCTTTTTTATGCTGCCCGCCCTGCTCCTCTATCAAACCAAGAAACCAATGTATGCCATGGCGCTTTTTAACATGGCCAGCACCTATCCTTTGGCGTTGCTTGTCATCGTCGTGATCAAAATCGTTATGGGATGAGCTGTTCGAAGAATAAATATGAATAGCTTACCTAACGGATACGATCCGACTTGGTGGCCACGCCCAGGATTCCCATTTTTTTCAACTCAAAAGAGTTTATAAGACGTAAACCTGCTGCATCCAGTTCAGTTCGAAGATCCTTGCTGGTAAAACGATCATGTTCGGGGTGAAGAAGGATGCGTTTGGTGATAACATTCTGATAGAGTGACGGGTAAAGCTCTTCCATATAGTACACACCTCCGGACTTCAAAACCCTGGCGATTTCGGAAAGTGCGCGGCGCCAGTTTGGAACATGATGCAAAAATCCGAATCCGAACAGCGCATCCAGCCCATCTGATTTGAATGGAAGATCAATGGAATCTCCCACATACATCGTCATAATATCTTTTGTCGATCCTGAAAGATACGTCTTTGCCCCTTGAATCATTTTAATGTCCAGATCAAGGATATGCAGTTGAGACGGCTTAAAAGCCTTATGGATCAATCTTGCCCCTGCGCCGCGACCGCATCCCACTTCCAGAATAATCGCTCCTGTCTTCAACGGCATCATTTGCAGGAGCCATTTAATTTCTATGTGCTGCTGAAACACCCTTATGGGATTGTTGACCACCCACCGTTCAGCCCAGTTCAGTTTCATGGTTGCACCTTATGTTTTATCCTTTAACAGCCAGATGAATCATTGCAATACCGTTGGTGAGTTTGTGTTCCGTCACTGTTGAGAATCCCACCTGTTTCAATACAGCCGTGAGCTCATTCGGCAATGCAAAGGTTCGAATGGATTCGGTTAGATGCAGGTATGCCTTGCTTGATCCCGCGATAACCTCACCGATCGCCGGCATCACATGAAATGAGTAAATGTCGTATAACCACCGGAATAACGGTGAAGTCGGTTTTGAAAACTCCAGGCACATCATCTTTCCCCCGGGTTTCAGCACGCGGCACATCTCTTTAAATCCCTGATCCATATGGGTGACATTGCGAATTCCAAAACCCACCATGGCGGCATCGAAATATCCGTCTGGAAAAGACACGAGTTCGGCATCTCCCTGAACAAACCAGATACGCTCTTTTAACGGCAAATGGGCGACCTTGTGCACACCGGCCTCGATCATGGCCCGGTTGATGTCGTATATGATCACCCGCCCGTCCCGGCCCACGGGTCCGGCAGCCAGGATCGCCAGATCGCCGGTACCTCCGCACACATCCAGCACTCGGTCTCCGGGATTCAGGTTCATGATCCTGATGGCGTTCCGCTTCCACAGATGATGGATGCCAAAACTCAACAACGTGTTCATCAGATCGTATCTCTTGGCAACGGTATTGAAGTGTCGCAAAACCCATTGCGCCTTTTCATCCTCGGGAACTTTTTGGTAACCGAAATAGGCTGTATTTTTTGAGCGCTGATCGTTCGCAGATTGATTCTGTCGGCGATATTCATCAAGCCATTTTTTTTGTTTCATCAATATCTCGCAGTGTTCTTTAATTTACTCAGGGGTCGGAGAGTTTTTCTAAACAATCGCTACATGGATAATCTTTTTTTTAAACCGCATGAACTCGTGTCAAGGGATCGTAAAGAAAAAACGGATAACTATCTTTGAAATATCAATAGGTTATCTTCATTATTTTAAAATTCTTTTAAAGATACAATTTCGATATGCGTCTGTTCTTTCTAACGATCCCTAAGCCACTCAAACAGCATCCGATTAAATAAAAGATCATCCATTCCGCTGTATTCAAGGGTTTAGGAGAAAAACTCCCCAACCCCTCAATTTACTGAATCTCATTTTTTTTAGCTACCTTAACAAAGGGGCATTTAAGTATCAAGAAATATCCAAAAAATAGGTACTGGAAACGGTTGTGATTTTAGAATAAATAAAGCTTGATGTGTTATTGATGACATATTAAAAAAGGCGAACAGGTTGTTCTATTGATTTTTAATAGCTGAATGTTGCGAGAATCGGAGGCTTTTATATGCAAGATTCAGGTCATAAAACCCTCAACCCTTTTTATAGGGAGGCAACTATGCCCTGTTCAAATGACAAAACAAAATCACATTTTATCCAATTGAGACCTCCATCGAGGAATACGCGCCTATTGAGTGGGGTATGGATCGGCATGCTTTTTTTCATTACGATTATCTTCCCGATTGCTGCACAAGCTACGGATTTTTCCAAGATGATAAATTGCGACATCCATAAGGGTGCCTGTACGCAGACGCTTCGGGGCACGGATATCATCCTTGATATCAGCCCCAAACCGGTTAAGGCCATGACAGATCTCAAGTTCACCATTACCCTGACCGGGAAGCAAGGTGTATCCGAACCGTTTATCGATCTTGGAATGCCGGGCATGAAAATGGGCCCCAACCGGGTGTTACTCAAATCCAACGGAAAAGGCGTTTATTCCGGAATTGGTACCATTGTAAGATGTCCCAGCGGAAAAAAAATTTGGAAAGCGACAGTCACTGTTCCGGACATGGGATCCGTGGAGTTTATCTTCGATGTCATCTATTGAGGTCTTATACCTTACGTTCTTGACCACCGGTTTTGTCGTTGGTTTCGGGCATTGTATCGGCATGTGCGGCCCAATCGTTGTTTCTTTCTCTCTTAATTTAAAGACCAAAGGGGTGATGGCCCCGAACCTGTTGTATCACGTGGGGCGGATTTTCACCTATGCTGTTCTTGGCGGCATCATGGGTGCTACCGGATCTTTTACTCGAATAACCACCGGCATCGGCGGCCTGCAAAAAGGCGCCATGATCTTTGCAGGGCTCATCATCATCGTTATGGGGCTGGGCATGAGCGGATGGATTCCCCTGGGACGGATTTTCGGGGATCATTGCCGCCCCGAAGGCATCATTTCACGGAGTTTTCGCAAATTGTCCGGCATACAATCCACCGCAGCCTTTCTTCCACTGGGATTGGTTCTCGGCCTGCTGCCGTGCGGGCCGGTGTACACGGCTCTGATTGCAGCGGCCGGATTAGGCATGGAAACTCAAGACACATTTAAAGCCTTTCTTTCGGGAATGGGGCTCATGACGGTGTTTGGCATCGGTACCGTCCCGTCGCTCCTAATGGTGGCCAGGCTTTCCGGAATGGGCTGGTTGAAGTCAAGAGACATCATTTATAAAATCGGGTCGATACTGATGATCGGTGTGGGGATATATTTTTTAATCAAGGGGCTGCGATATTAATGATAAAAGAATGGCTGATAAACCTTAGTTGGTGTCCATCCATGAATCAAAAATGAACACAATGGGCGTCCAATTCAGAAATGAGCAGTTTTTGTTCTGATCAAGGCCGCACAAGGGTTTTCAGTGAGGCGTACGTCTGTACGCCGCAGCCGGAGACCCGCGGAGAACGCCGAGCAGGACAAAAAGGGCCATTTATGGATGGAAACTAGTTAGATGCTTGACAATTACCGTTGCGTAATGCACTAATAAAGATATTTTGATTCCCGGTTTATCCGGGCAAGGAGGTGTCAACTTGAAACAGGGAAAATGCCCCAAATGTGGATCTGAAGAAATATATTCAGGAATTGAGGTGTTGCCGAAAAGCGGTCCCTTCGGCAGCAACAGCATCCCCATCAGCATTGTTTCCATTGCTGCGCTTGATAATTATGTCTGCAAGGAATGCGGATACCTCGAACGGTATATC
>JBFESJ010000218.1:0-6105 GCA_041548585.1 Desulfobacterales bacterium
ATTTTCGGAAGCGGGTAAACCATAAATGAAAAATCACCGCCGACACCGGGAGGCGCGTTGCAGCCCTTCAGCGTTTCGACGACCCGGTTGGTGGATATCTGAATTTTTTCAACATGCGGCACCAGGATCTGCTGGGTATGGGTCACAAAAGCACCGGCATACGGCATGCTGTTGGGAAGATCTTTGAAGGCTTTCAGGGGCTCTACCAAACATGTTTCGGGGTTGGCATTCAGCGCATAAAGGGAAATCAATATCCCGATCACACCGGTCTGCTGAACTTCACCCAAGAAGATGCCATCGGATCGAATCTCACATGTTTCCCCAAAAGCTCTAAATAAAAAAGAATCGCCATTCTGCTGTGCGGGTAACGACCCGGCAAGATCCGACGGGGGATTTTCGTATAGTTTTTTAAGATTATCCTGAACAATTTTAGCGTAGTTGTTGCTCATCATTTTCACCTGTTAGGAGTATTTAATTTTTCAACATTTCACTTGAACCCTCGAATTCTTGAATCCTTTTTGGTCAACAACTCCTTTGGAGATGATCCTTATTTTAATTGAAACGACTTTTTTTATGATCAATCAGGATATTATCAAACTTTGCTGTATTCCGAAAGACAATAATTAACCCAAAAATTTTGATTAAACGAATCCGATCTTGATTTTCGATTTATTTTCAAGTATTTTTAGTAAACAAACAATACTGTCCGGACTTGCCGTAAATTATACCCTGCTTCTTGGATCGTTTTGAGCATTCCACCCGGCGATATTCCTCCTATATCAATTTCGGCCTGTGAAGTGGTCCCGGACAGATTGCAGGGAGTGGATCATGAACGAAAAGAATCAACCTGCAAAAAAAATCTCAGGCAAATCGTTCGGCTCACAAAATACAATGGCCCATACCATCAATTTGGCCATCGTCGGCGGCGGCAGGGCGTGTAAATACTTCCTGGATTTCCTCCGCACTGAATCCTTCACCTATCTAAAGATCAATATCGTCGGTGTTTGCGATATAAATCCAGTGGCTGAAGGTCTTGTTCTGGCCAAAGAGCTGGGAATCTATACCACAAATAACTTTCAGGATCTTTTTAAATTAAAAGACCTGGACAGCATCATTGAGCTGACCGGCAAAAAAGATGTCCTGCTGGAGATCATCCGCCTCAGGCCCAAGGAGGTCGGGGTCCTGGAACACAAAATCGGCAGGTTAATGAGGCGACTTTTCGAGGTCGATCAGCGCCTGAGATCTGCAGAAGAACAGTTGGTCTTCGAGAAAAATTTTTCCGACTTTCTCATCCAGCAGAGCACTGCTGCGATTGTGATTTTAAATACAGATTTTGAAATCGTTGAAACAAATGATGCATACTTGAAAGAAGTGAATAAATCGAAAGAAGAAGTCATTGGTGGATACTGTTACGAGATTTCCCATGGCTACAGGGTTCCGTGTTCGAGTTCGCGTCCCGATATGAAATGCCCCGTGGTGGAAACCCTGAGAACCGGGAGATCCGCTCATGTTATTCACGAGCATCTCGAGCCGGGAGGTCATTTCAAATTTTGCAATTTGGTTACATACCCTTTGAAGGATCAACACGGCGAAATTTATCAAATCATTGAAGTTTGGAGAGACATCACAGAGCAATTGTCATACCGTTGGGATAAGCAGGTTAAAGAATTAAAATCTGACCTTCAGAAACTGGTTCAAGAAGATCGCATGATCTCTTTGGGAAAACTGGCTGCCAGTTGTGCACACGAAATCAACAATCCCATTCAAGGGTTATTGACCTTCAGCGATTTAATGCAGGACATACTTGCCGAAGGTCAGCCGTGTTCCGAGGACCTGGAATGGTTTAAACGACACCTTTCTTTTATGTCAAACGAGCTAGAGCGTTGCGGTAACATTATTACCGGTCTCCTTTCGTTTGCCCGTGAAAGTCCCAGGGAATACAAGGAAATAGATCTTAACGAAGTCCTTGAGTCTGTCCTTGCCCTGACGAGCCATAAAATGAAACTTCGAGATGTCGATCTGGCCACCCGTCTTTATCCGGGGTTTTTAATGATAAAGGGCGATGGCCGAGAGTTGCAGCAATGCTTTCTCAACCTGATTTTCAATGCTATTGAAGCGATGCCATGCGGTGGACAGCTACGGATAATTTCCGAACTGAAACGCGACAAAAAAAATGTTCGAGTAGAGGTTCAGGACACCGGATATGGAATCTCCGAGGAAAATCTTGAGCACATTTTTGATCCTTTTTTTACCACAAAGGGAGAAGAAAAAGGGACCGGACTTGGATTATCCATTGTCTATGGCGTCACCAAAAATCATAAAGGAAACATTAAGATAAACAGCAAGGTGGGAGAAGGGAGTTCATTTGTCTTGGAATTTCCAGCTCTGTAAATGTTTACGATCAATTGAGGTTTCACAATTTAGCGTATTAAAAAGACAGATCAACTCTTCATGAGAAATTCGAGCGGGTTGTATGCGACGGAGGAATACCATGGATAAAAAGATGAGTATCATGGTCGTGGATGATGAGGTAATCGTCAGAGAGTCCCTTTTCCACTGGTTTAAAAAATACGGCCATGTGGTAGAGACCGCTTCATCAGGCTTTGAAGCTTTGGAGAAGCTGGAGAAATATCCTTTTCAGCTCCTTTTTGTCGACATTAAAATGCCCGGGATGGACGGAATAGAATTACTGGAAAAAGTTAAGACAGAATATCCGGATACGCTCGTGATCATTATTACAGCGTATGGATCCATTGAATCGGCGGTAAAAGCCATGCGAATCGGCGCCACCGACTATCTGCTCAAGCCGTTCAAACCGGATCAACTCTCCCTCGTAATGGAGCGGATATCCGTTCAAAAAAGGCTTGTATCACAATACAATTATCTGAAAGGACGTTTAGAAAAAATCACCCGTTTCGATAACATTATCGGACAATCACCGCCAATGGAGGCCGTTTTCAGTCTAATTCCAGAAGTTGCCCAGAGCGATTCTTCTATTTTGCTTTTCGGGGAAACCGGTACCGGGAAAGAACTGGTTGCAAAAGCGATCCATGCTGAAAGTCGCCGATCCCATCTACCTTTTATCGCCATCAATTGTGGTGCGATACCGGAATCCCTTCTGGAAAGCGAACTTTTTGGGCATCAAAAAGGGGTGTTTACCGGTGCGACCCGTGCTCGAAAGGGTTTCTTGGAAGTCGTTTCCGGTGGGACCCTGTTCCTTGATGAAATTGGAGAAATAAGTTTTAAGATGCAGGTTGATCTCTTGCGTGTTCTGGAAGAAAAAAAGATAACAAGTATCGGGAGCAGAGAACCTGCTGACGTTGATTTTCGGCTCATCTCAGCCACCCGGCAGGATCTGAAGAAAGAGGTGGCTGAAGGCAATTTCAGAGAAGATTTTTTTTACCGAATCAATGTCATCATGATCGAAATTCCGCCGTTAAGAAAAAGAAAGGAGGACATCCGCTTACTCGTTGAACACTTTCTTATAAAGTACAGTCAGGAAACGAATAAAAAAGTAGACAATGTCACCAGTGATGCAATGGGATTGTTAAAGCAGTACGACTGGCCGGGAAATGTCAGGGAATTGGAAAATGCGATTGAAAGAGCTGTTGTACTTTCCAAATCACGGACACTCAGGACCGAAGATTTTTCTTTCATTCAACCGTCTGGCATACAATTTTCAGAACCTCTGTCGTTACGTGAAATGGAAAAGGCGTATATTCAAAAGATCCTGGAAGAAAACACCTGGAATGTAACCCAATCCGCCAAAGTACTGGGAATTAACAGGGTTACCTTGCACAAAATGATTAAACGGTACAATTTGACAAGGAAACCCTGACCTCGGACAGTCGGCCCAGCCTTTTTCAGGAATATCTTTTCTCATGACCTCAAATAAAAAACCCGTCGGTGTGGTACCGCTTGGAGAAATTCCCGAAATCGTCCTAAAGGTTATCGCAAACCATATCACCAGATGTTTCAAACTTACCACTCAAATTCTTCCCCTTCTGAAACAACCTGAATATGCTCTTGATAAAAGACGGTTGCAATACAATGCCGGCATCATCATCGAGACGTTTGAATCCATGCATTTTAGCGATCACGATAAGGTTATCGCTGTTTTAAATCAGGACCTTTTTATCCCTATTTTTACCCATGTCTTTGGTGAGGCAAGGCAGGGCGGAAAATGTGGCGTGGTTTCATTATTCAGATTGGAAAAGAATCCTGACGGTTCCTCCCCGCTCAAACCCCTCATTCATGAACGGGCAGCGAAGGTGGCCCTTCATGAATTGGGCCATCTTCTCAATCTGCTTCACTGTGAGCATGAACAGTGCCTCATGCACTTCTCCGGAAGTATCGAGGAACTGGATGAGACGTCGTTTCATCTTTGTGAGTATTGCTCAATTTATCTTCAGGATAAATTTCGTTGAGCAGCAGGGTCGTCGAAGGGTTGAGTAGTTAAATGGCTACAACGTGTGTAGCCATAAGCAACGCCCATTTATCTATTTGATATTTATATGTTTTTAGTTAAAATACCCCCTTATATCTCTCCGAAGTATAGCCAAAGTCATCACTCTCCCAGTTACGCTTCAAAAGGCTGCGATTGGTTCATCTCATTTATGATTTCAAAATAATGAATAATATTAATAGGTAAATCATTAAAATAACATTTTATCAAATTCTGGCACTTTCATTGCATTTAAATTACCAAAAGATGAATGAAGTGCGGTTTCCTACCTATGGCTTAGGGAAGGTACGAATGTTAAGTTCCGACTGCATAAAGATTTACCGCGCCATTAAAGGAGGTCATCATTATGAAAACCAATGAATTCAAATCGAATAAGGAGAAAAAGAAAGATATTGGTTCAAAGAGACTTATCGGAATAGATCAGCCCTTTGATTACCAGAAGGTGGTTGCGGTAACCGGTCCGGAATATGTTCAGAACCTGCAACATGACGGAGTTGCTTTAGTCCCTTATGAGAAACTGAAAAAAAATCTTCCCGGTTTTTATTTGTCCGAAGATAAATGTGTCTGGATGAGAGCCGGAGTCATTAATTTCAGGCGATGTGATTATGACTATGATTGCTACAATTGTCCGTTCGACCAGGCGATGATATCTGCCATGGGCGAAAAAATCGCTCTGGATCGAGAAGAAAGGCAAGCGTACTGGTTGAGACATGTGAAACAAAAATATAAAATCGCTGCAACACCGTGCATCCACTTTTTAACAGGACGGATAGAGTCTCCTGAGGAATGTCCCGGTAATTATAAATGCGATCATTGTACTGTTCATGAACTCCTGGCTAAGGAAACTCAGGTGGGAACCTCCGAAGGGTCGGCATACAAAAACGTATCTGGGTATCGAATGGTTGAGGATTACTATTATCATTTCGGACATTCATGGGTACACATTGAAGATGATGGACGTATCAAAGTCGGTTTAGACGATTTTACATCCAAGGTTTTAGGGGCCGCGGATGCCATAAATCTCCCTCCGAAAGGCGTATTTTTAAGACAAGGAGAAATCGGGTGTGTATTGACCCGCAATGATAAAAAAGCCCCCATGCAATCTCCTGTGTCCGGAACCGTTTGCGCTGTAAATGATAAAGTTTTAAAGCGGCCGGCCGTCGCACACGATGATCCATACCATGACGGCTGGTTATTCATGATGGACCCTGCAAATATCAAGCCCGATCTGGAAGGTCTCTATTCCGGCAAGGAGTGTTTCCAATGGATGGAAAAGGAGAGTCAAAATCTCCATGAACTCTTAGGGCCCAGGTACAAGCAACTGGCGGCCACAGGTGGTGAATCGATTGACGACATATTTGGGCATTTTCCCGAAATTCCCTGGGATCGGCTGGTAAGGACGTTATTTCGTACAGCAGAGAAGCACTAAATCCTCAAATGATCGAGGTAAATCATTCCGGTAAAGGAGGGCCTACCATGAAAAACAATGTCATTGAATTTAAGAAGAAAAAGGCAGATGGGAAAAAGAACGGCTTTCATCAAAAAAAGCTTATTGGCATCGATCTGCCCTTTGATTACGAAGAAGTGGTCTCCATAACCGGTCCCGAATATGTTCGGAACCTTCACCGTGACGGAATAGC
>JBFESJ010000219.1:0-6042 GCA_041548585.1 Desulfobacterales bacterium
CAAAATGGAAGTCGCTCCGCTCAGGCTTCTCCATGAAGATGAGGAGGCGGAAATTTTCCATTTATACCAGACCTATTTTTTCTAACCCGAATTTTCCATGAGAAATACGGGAAAACCCTACAATGCCCAATCACTCGAGGCGATAAAACGGTTCGTCCCCTGCTTTGCCAACCAGCTTAAGCTGTCCCCCACATTTTTCACAAACCAATAGACTGTCTAAAAGTTTCGAGGTAGAATCAGAAGAATCCATGGCAATGAGATCTTCAGGCATATGGATCGACACCCCACATTCCAGACACATGCATTCCATTTCGTTGCTCATTTTGTCCCACTTTTCTTTGTAATTATTAATTCAAGTTTCGCACCCATTTTTTATCTAAGACCATAACATGATTGTGTTTTCACCTGATGTTAGCAGTGAAAAACCATCGCCATATATTTTCAAAAAAGGCGATATGTTTATCCGCAACTGGAGGGCTTATCCACTATCACAATTTTTCGCAGTGGCCCAATATTTAGGATGTATAGCACTGTTTTTATGTGATCTCAACCATTTCACACATCCTAAAATATTGGGTCACGCTGCGATGTCATGGTTCATATCGCCTTTTTTGAAAATATATGGCGATGATAATTGTTTAAAGTAAAAAAAATTTTGTGGACGTTCTCAGTTTTACAGTGTAAAAGTTCTAATATAGCAAATTCATGCGGTCTATTCCACCTAAAGGAGCTTAAAATGTATGAGATAATTGCAGATCCTGACGATTACGCCATTGGGGCTTTAGAAGAGAGGTTTGGACATGGTCAAATTCCCTTTCCCGATAATAAACGAAAAAAATGGGCTGAAGAAATCGGTGCCTTTGTCCAAAAACTTGACGACTTGTCTGATAAAGCAAAAAATCTACAAAAACTCCTTATCAGTGAATCCGCCATAATGGCGACGCCAGCATCCCTCAAGACATTTAAAGTCCAGCTGTTTAAAATAAACGATGCATTAAATACCGCTTTTGATCTGGCAGAAAAGCTCGAAGCCGACATTGTTGAGAAATAAAGTTGATGGCCTTGTAAATAAATTGTTTTTATGATTCCTACTAAGCCGTCAAAAACGATACCCCGATTGATCGCAAACAAAATTAGAAAAATTTGGGGTGCCCTCGAATTTCGCTCATTAAGAGCAATGGATTATGTGTTAGGAAAGGTTAATTCAAATGAAACAAGATGTCATCGTACGCTTTGCCCCCAGCCCCACCGGATACCTTCATATCGGTGGCGCGCGAACAGCTATTTTCAACTGGCTCTTTGCCCAAAAGACCGGCGGCAAACTGATTCTCAGGATCGAAGATACAGATGCGGAAAGGTCCACAGAAGAATCTATCCAAGGAATTGTCGACGGTTTGAAATGGCTGGGGATTACCTGGGATGAAGGACCCTATTTTCAGTCACAGTTTATCCACGAACATCTGGCTGCAGCCCGTAAACTTTTGGAATCCGGACATGCCTACAAGTGTTTTTGCACCATAGAAGAACTCGAAAACAAGCGACAGGAGGCACTTAAAGAGAAAAAAGATTTGAAATACGATGGCACTTGTCGCCAATTGACATTGGATGAGGTTGCCGAAAAGGAAACCGCCGGAGTTCCTTACACCATCCGGATGAAAGTTCCGAGAGGCGAAGGCTCTGTCTGTTTTGAGGACATCGTCTATGGAATGATTGAATACAAATATGAAGATATTGAAGACTTTGTTATTGTCCGTTCCAACGGTCAGCCCCTTTATCTTTTGTCAAATGCCGTTGATGATATCCGTGACCGGGTGACCCATATTATTCGCGGACAGGACGGGCTCTCCAATACACACCGGCAGATTTTGATCTACCAGGCGCTGGGAACCCCTGTTCCGAAGTTTGCTCATATGTCGCTCACACTCGATCCAAAAAAAGCCAAGATCTCGAAGCGAAAACATGGTGAACTGGTGGCCGTCCATTTTTATAAAGAACACGGCTTTTTGCCATGGGCATTGGTAAATTTTTTGGTCCTTTTAGGTTGGGCAACCCATGAATCGAGAGAAATTTTTTCAAAAAATGAGCTGATCGAGGCATTTTCTTTAAAGGGGATCAACCGCGCCAACTCCATCTTCAATGTCAATAAGGATGATCCAAAATATTTTACCGATCCCAAAGCCATCAGTATCAACGCCCATTACCTGAGGACCATACCGGTTGAACAAATCGAGCCTTATGTTCGGGCTGAACTGGAAAAAACGGGGATCTGGGACCCGGCATATGAAAGTTCCAAGCGCCAGTGGTTTCTCGATACCATTGAACTGATTCGAAGCCGGTTTCATGTGACCACTGATTTTGCCACAAGTGGCCGGGCCTATTTTTCAGATGATTTTTCTATCGAAGATAGCGCGTTGAAAAAAAATATTGCCAAGCATCCACAGCTCAAAAAATGGCTTCCGATGCTGGCGGATCGTCTGGAGGGTTTACAGAATTTTACAGCCCATGAAGCCGAGAATGTTATTCGGGAAATGGCGGAAACCCTCGACATCAAGCCTGGCGTGCTGATCAACGGCATTCGAACCGTTGTGACAGGTCAGCTGGCCGGCCCGGGGCTGTTCGATATTTTGATCACCATTGGTCAACGTCGGGTGGTGGACCGCCTTCGCAAAGCCACGGCAATTTTCGATAAGCTTTAAATTTAAAAATAAACCAAAAAATAAGAAAAGAATGGAATTTTTGATATGACCAAACCCGAGTCCGCGCCTGCTTCAAATTTTATTAGAAATATTATTGCCGAAGATCTAAAAAACAATAAAAACAACGGCCGTGTTGTCACCCGTTTTCCACCGGAACCGAACGGTTATCTTCACATCGGACACGCCAAATCCATCTGTCTCAATTTCGGCATCGCTGGAGAACATGAGGGGGGTGTCTGTAATTTGCGATTCGATGATACCAACCCCATCAAAGAAGACGTCGAATATGTAGAATCCATAAAAGAAGACGTTCAGTGGCTTGGATTCCATTGGGATGACCGGCTTTTCTATGCATCTGACTACTTTGACCAACTGTATGCATATGCGGTACAGTTGGTCAAAACCGACAAGGCTTATGTCTGCAGCCTGAGCGCCGATGAGATCAGGGAAAACCGCGGTACGCTGACCATGCCCGGGAAAGACAGCCCTTATCGCACCCGGTCAGTCGAAGAAAATCTGGAACTGCTCGAACGCATGCGGGCCGGAGAATTCGAGGACGGAGCCCACGTACTTCGCGCTAAAATCGACATGGCTTCCCCAAACGTGGTGATGCGTGATCCGACAATTTATCGGATTCGAAAGGTTCCGCATCACAGAACCGGGGGCACGTGGTGTATTTATCCCATGTATGATTTTGCACATTGTCTTTCTGACTCAATAGAAGGAATTACCCATTCTCTATGCACTCTGGAATTTGAAAATAATCGTCAATTGTACGACTGGATACTCGACGAATTGGATGTGGATTGTCATCCCCAGCAAATCGAGTTTGCACGCCTCAATCTCAGCTATACCGTATTGAGCAAACGCAAGCTTGTGGAACTGGTCCAAGGGAGACATGTGTCCGGATGGGACGATCCTCGAATGCCGACCATCAGTGGACTTCGTCGACGGGGCTATACACCGGAATCCATCCGTAATTTTTGCGAACGCATCGGTGTTGCCCGGCGGGACAGCACGGTTGACATTGCACTGCTTGAGTTCAGTATCAGAGAAGACCTGAACAAACAGGCGCCGCGGGTCATGGGGGTTCTGCGCCCCCTAAAAGTTATCATCGATAATTATCCGGAAAATAAGGTCGAAGAACTCGACGCCCTGAACAATCCCGAAGACCTGGCCATGGGCACACGGAAAATTCCGTTTTCACATGTCATCTACATCGAACAGGATGATTTTCTGGAAGAACCGCCCAAAAAGTTCTTCCGTTTGGCCCCCGGCCGTGAAGTGCGATTGCGTTACGCGTATTTTATCACCTGTATCGACGTTGTTAAAGATGAAGAAACCGGCCAAATCATTGAACTTCACTGCACCTATGACCCGTCCACACGTGGCGGTTCATCTTTGGATGGGCGCAAGGTCAAAGCAACGCTGCACTGGGTTTCGGCATCTCACGCCATCAACGCCCAGGCCCGTTTGTATGATCATCTCTTTTTAAAGGAAGATCCGGACGAAGAAAAAAATGTTGATTTTAAAACACATTTGAATCCAAACTCTCTGAAGATCTGTTCTTTTCTTGTGGAACCCAGTCTGACAGGTGCACCATCGGGCAGCAGATACCAGTTCGAAAGACTCGGGTATTTTTGCGTCGATTCCGTAGATTCTTCTGACAACAACCTGGTATTCAATCGTACGGTGACATTGCGGGATACCTGGGCGAAAATACGGAAAAACCAATAATAATGGAATCGTAGAATGTTGGGGCGAAGCCCCTAACGTGCTTTTTTGTAAAAGTTTAGCTTTTTAAAAATTAATCGCTTCAGATAGAGCTAAATTTTTCCTGAAAGAACTCGTGGATAACATCGATTTGTTTCAAAAACTTAAACAGGTCCTTTTTTGAATAAAAAAAACTCGAAATGAGGTGAAATTATGCCGATCTATGAGTTTTATTGCGAGGATTGCAACACGCTGTTTAACTTTTTTTCAAAAACGGTTAACACAACCAAAAATCCCAAATGACCGAGGTGCAAAACAAAGACGCTTTCAAGACAGATATCCTGGGTTGCCTTTACAGGGCGGGCCAAAGAAAGCGGCGATATGGACGATCTTCCCTTTGACGAAAGCCAAATGGAAAGGGCCATGCAAATGCTGGCCAGTGAAGCGGATAAAATCAATGAAGATGATCCCAAACAGGCGGCCAATCTGATGCGAAAACTCTCCGATATGACCGGAATTAAACTCGGAGACGGGATGGATGAGGCGTTAAGACGGATGGAAAAAGGTGAGGATCCGGAACAAGTTGAAGCTGAACTGGGAGATATCCTGGAAGAAGAAGATCCGTTTTCCCTTTCCGGTAAAAAAGGAATGCGCAACCAAACAAAACGAAAAGAACCTTTTAAAGATGAAACGCTCTATGACCTGTAAGGGTATTCGACAACATCTTTTCTTTATTTTAAAAGGCTATAAAGCGCCTTTTCAATATCCGAATACTGGAATTCAAAGCCGTTTTTCAGAAGCTTATCCGGAACCGCCCGCTGGCTGCTCATCACAATTGTTCCCATTTCCCCCAAAAGGGTTCGGATAATAAAGGATGGCGCTTTCATAAAAGACGGCCTGCCCAGAATCTTACCGAGCGCTTTGGCAAAATCACGATTTCTGACAGGATTTGGTGCGCAAAAGTTTACAGGTCCTTTTATATCATGATTTTCAAGAATAAACATCACTGCTGAGATGAGGTCATCCAAATGAATCCATGGAAACCACTGGTCCCCGCTCCCTATGGGGCCACCGGCAAATGACTTAAACGCCGGAATCATTTTTGTCAGAGCACCTCCGTTTTTTCCCAGAACCACACCAAAGCGCATCACAGCAACCCTGGCACCTTTTTTTTCTGCCATAAATGCTTCTTTTTCCCAATCAATAGAAACCGTTGCCAAAAAGTCATTTCCAGGAAGCGCTTCTTCGTTTAGAATTTCTTCTGCTCTGTCTCCATAATATCCAACAGCAGAAGTGCTGCAAAGCACGACTTCTTTATCGTCAGGTATGGCTTCAACCAGGTTACGTGTAGTAAGAACGCGGCTGTTGTATATTTGCTTTTTATAGCGCTCGCTCCAACGGTTGAAAATCGTTCGGCCCGCAAGATTGATCAGCGCATCAACATCTTTAAATGAATCCTGCCACAGTCCTTTTTCCGTGGTATCCGCCGATATGTAGCGAAAATTTTCATGACTGACACTTGTATGGGTAGAGGATGTACCGACAGCAATAACGCTGTGCCCTTTGTCCAGTAAATATCGGGTCAGATTGGTGCCGACAAAACCGGTTCCTCCGGAAATGAATATTTTCATGG
>JBFESJ010000220.1:0-6032 GCA_041548585.1 Desulfobacterales bacterium
CTTTTCTTTTTTGGCATACGTTCTTTGCGTTAATTTTCCTGTGCTTAAGCACACTTAATGCTTCAGCATCGACTCAGGTAACATTGGAGTGGGTTCCAAATAGCGAGCCTGATTTAGCCGGCTACAGGGTTTTTTTCAGCGAGCAAGGCCAATCTTACGACTATGCAAATCCGTCCTGGGAAGGAATAGACACCTATTGCACACTCTACGATCTGGATGAAACCAAGACGTATTGTTTCGTGGTAAGAGCATTCGATACCGAGGGGTTTGAGAGCCAAGATTCCAACGAGGTGTGTCAGGCGCCGTTGGTCATACCCAACCAGCCACCGACTGCAGATGCGGGTCCGGATCAGACCGTTAATGAGGCGCAGGTTGTCTTTCTGGACGGCTCGAACTCCACCGACCCGGATGACGGCATTGGATCTTATCACTGGGTCCAAATTGGCGGGCCTCCGGTAAACCTGGCGGATCCTGATGTAAAGCAACCGACGTTTACAACACCCGATGTGGGGTCGGAAGGCGCAGCTTTGACCTTTGAACTCACCGTTGTTGATCACAATGGAAACCAGGGGAAAGATCTGTGTGTTGTAAACGTGACATGGCAGAATGAGCCGCCCCAGGCCAATGCCGGCACGGATCAAACTGTGGATGAAGGGGTTGTTGTTACTCTGGATGGATCTTTTTCTTTAGATATTGATGATGGCGTTGCTTCTTACCTGTGGACCCAAGTCGGCGTTCCAACGGTCACCCTTTCAAATCCAGCGGCATCACAGCCGACCTTTACGACACCGAACGTTGGGCCTGAAGGCGCTGCCCTTACCTTTAATCTTACCGTAACCGATGCCGGCGGGCTGCAAAATACGGACTCGTGTATTGTCAATATCAGCTGGCAGAACGAACCGCCAACTGCAGTTGTTTCTCCAGACTATATGGAGACTAAAGAGGGGACTTTAGTTACATTGGATGGGTCGGCCTCAAGGGATTCGGATGATGGTGTCGCCTCATATCTTTGGTCCCAGATCGAGGGAAACCCTGTTTCTTTGTCAGATCCCACATCAGCCGTAACGACGTTTACTGCGCCGAAAACAGAACCATTTGGCAGAAATATCAAATTGAAATTGACGGTAATAGACCATGGAGGGCTTAAAGGTACGGTCGATAGTTCTGTTTACGTCATTCAAAACGAATTTCAGAATAATCCACCTGTTGCTGATTTCAGCGGTGTCATTTCCAAAAAAGTGGCTTCATTCACGGATAAGAGCAGCGACACAGACGGTGCTATTTTCTCCTGGTTTTGGAATTTTGGTGACGGCAAGACGAGTACCGAGCAAAATCCCAGGCATAGATACAGCAAGTTCGGGAATTACTCCGTCACCCTCACGGTTACCGATGGTGGGGGGGCAAGCAGTTCCACATCGAAAACTGTATCTGTCACGAAATAAAAATAAAGAAAGAAATATCAGGAGGAACCTCCTGTGGGGTCAGCGATGGCACCATTTTTTATTTTATTACCCCATCTTAAATATCCCGTACCGTTTTGATGTTTTACTTTGACATTGAAAAAATGAATCTACAAAATCTTTAAGATTATGCTTTGAAATTCTTCATCCGAGATCTTGTACTATCTGCAATTTATCTCAACAAATGCCGGACCTGATGTTTGGAATGGATATCTGAACAACGATCTCTACTTGATATTTACAGTTCAAATTTGATATCTGTCGATTTGATGGATTTCATGGCATGGCAAAAAACCTCACGTTTTTGATTCGTTAAATTTTAGATCGATTCCATTGCATATCAGAAGTTTAGCTGGTATAAAAAATTCTCAATGGATCTTTTTATTGTAAAATTTGTGGCAGCAGCAAAACACTCAAGTATGGCGTTTAATTGAAAAGGAAGTTTTTTATAACTACATTCTTTTAATGAGGGTTTTAAACCGTATGCCGGGACAAAAACTTAAACTTGCGCTCACATGTTTATTCGCTCTGATTTTAGTAAGTTTACCATCAAATATTTTTGCGTATCAGTATTCATGCCCCTTTAAATTATCCTCTGTCTCCGTATTGCTCATGGATGCAAACAATGGTCAAATCGTATACAGCCAAAATCCGTATCATCGCTTTCAACCAGCAAGTCTGGCAAAAGTGATGACGTTATTTTTGATTTTTGATGCTCTCGAACAGGGCGCTGTTCAGCTAAATGACGAGGTGGTGATTAGCAAAAATGCCGCTCAAAAGGAAGGATCGACAATGTACCTTCGTGAGGGCGAAAAGGTACCTTTAGTTGAACTGGTAAAGGGTATTGCTATTATATCAGGTAACGATGCCTGCGTGGCAATAGCCGAAAGTGTATTTGGGAGCGAACAGGATTTAGTGGACCAGATGAATCAAAAATTACGAGATTTAAATTTACAAGATAGCCAATTTCAAACGGTCGATGGGTGGCCTGTCCCGGAACAATACACGACCGCTTATGACATGGTGATGCTTGCTCATGCATACATTCGGGAGCATCCAGAGGCGATTCAATATCATAAATTAAAGGAATTTACTCATGCAGATATTGTATTACACAATCGCAATGGGCTCATTTTGCAAGACCCCTCTGTAGATGGCCTCAAGACCGGCCATGTCGAAGAGGCCGGTTACCACCTCATTGCAACTGCTGTAAGAGAGAACCAGCGTTACATTGCCGTAATTATGGGAGCTGAAAAAATAGAGGCTCGGGAGAAAGAGGCAATGCAATTGCTCAATTTTGGCTTCAATAATTTCATAACTGTGAGGCTTTTTAATAAAGATGACATTTTATCGCATCTTTCAGTTTTGAAAGGCATAAAAGGTGACGTTGGCCTAAGACCCTCAGAAGATGGAGTAATCACAATTCCAAATAGCCTGAAAGAATTTATCTCCTATGAGATAGAGATTCCCGATCAACAGGAAGCGCCCATTGAAATAGATCAAAAGTTAGGCCAAGTCATAATTTCTTATCGAAAAGAAATTTTGAAAAGGATACCGCTTGTTGCCAATGAAGGTATACTGCAGGCAGATACAAAAATGCTGGTGATGGAATCAGTTACGTCGATTGTGGTTAAACAGAAATATATGTTGTTCGTCATATTTATTCTTCTCTGTGTGCTCGGGATGCTATATTTGTACATCCGGAGACTCCGGCACCGATTCAAAAAAACGGATCCAACAAACGCTGAAATAGTTAAACAAAGGCTTGATAAGATATTAAAATCAAATAAAAATGGATAAACCTGGTTGTTGAATTTCTGTCAAGAAACTAAGGGATTCTAGGTTGGTATTTATCACAGACGCCACGGTTGTATATGACTTTGATTTCTCTAATCAATATACTTATAAAGTTTCATTTTTTGAAATATCCATTCGACCTTCCATTTTAACCACTGGCTATCCTTTTTTGGACTCACCGCAAGCGGCCGGGGAATAATCGCTGCCAAGCGGACGATCTCTTCGAGATTTAAGTTCTGGACACTTTTATTAAAATAATGTTCCGAAGCTGCTTCCACACCAAATAGCCCCGGGCCGAGTTCAATCACATTTAAGTACAAATTGAAAATTCGGTTTTTCGACAACTCGTCTTCTATACGTTTGGTAATAAAATATTCCTTTATTTTTCTCAAAAAACTTTTTTCAGGAGAAAGAAAGAGATTTTTAGCTAATTGCTGCGTGATTGTACTGCCTCCACGAACCAGCGTGCCCTTCTCAAAATTTTTTTTGATCGACGCTTTTAATTCCTCATAATCAATACCTTTATGTTCATAAAACGAAGCGTCTTCCGAGATTCGGACGGCTTTTTTTAATAAATCGGGAATGGTTTGAAAGCTGACCCAATTTTGCCTGATATTATATTTCTTACCTCGGGCTTCGGTTTGTTCTTTGCGCAACTGCATGAGTGCTGTGATTTTTGGATTGTTATTTTTCAGGTATGTTACATCCGGTAGGCTCAGATAGATCGAGAGGGAAAAACTAATACATAAAATCACAGCCGAAAGACTTGTATATAAAACAAATGTTTTAAACCGCATTTTTTTCTATCTTTAATTCGTATTGAATTTCATTCATATGCGATAGCACTAGGTTAGGTGCAAATTATTCGAACGTTTAAATCAGAAAGCTCCGGCCTTAACGCCACATTATTTCAGCGGCATTTCTGAGCGTCAACCTTTGATATTTAAATTTCGTATATCCCTCTATGATTTTTTATAAAAGGAAAAGACAGGTTCAAGGATGGACGTGAACTAATCTATTGTCTTTTTGCGTTTTAGATCATGCAATCGGTAATATATAATCAGCAAGTCTGGAGGATGTCTGGCGCAGATTTTGACTGAGTGCCCTTGAGATTCCTTTGAGAATTGTTATGCCGATTTGAGGATAGTCTTTAAGTATCGTATCGAAACTCATCTGGGTTAATGTGAGAAAAGAGGATTTTGTTCGGGCTTTTGCTGTCGCCGATCTAGGGAAGTTATCAAGAATTGACATTTCACCAAAAGAACGCCCCTTGGGTAAAACGGCAATTACGATACTGTCTCCAGTTACAGATTTTTTAAGAACATCGATTACTCCATCCAATACAAAGCAGATATAATTTCCTTTATCCCCTTCTTTAAAAAGGATTTCACCCTTATCGATATCATAATAATTCATATGGTCTGCAACAATATTTAGTTGGTTTCCCTTAAGCGCATCAAATAATGGAAAGTCAATAAGGTAATCGATGATGTCTTTTGTCATTTTGTCTTCACGTATGGCTTTAATTTTTTTCATTTTTTCACCTACGGGCTTATAAATTCTCTGGCAGATTATCAGGCTAAAATTATATTAAAAACTTACAGTTAACGCTACGTATAAACCGGAATTATCAAAATCAAGCTTCACATCATCTTCCTCGACATCAATTTTTAAAAAGCGATAGCCGCCGTGAATGTCCAGAAACGGAAACGGTGTTAAAGAGATCTCAGCCTGACCATCAAAAGCCGTATTTTCACTATATCCGATACCGGTTACCAGTACCCGGGCTTCTATAATATCTTTTAATATTCCCACATGAAAATTGGCACCTACCATAGGAATCGGTGCGGTGAAATTCTCTTTGGTCGCGACGGTTGCTGAAGCGATTGAAGCAGATCCTTCAAATACCATCAGCCTGGCAACCAATCCCAAAGAACCGCCGGCCAGAAAGTTCTCCAGATCAATTAAATCATATCTATACATGGCGTCGTAATTATCATACTCCAGACGACTGACGACCCTTTCATTTGCCTGGAAAAGCTCCCCATTGAAATAAATATCTTTTGTAAGAACGGTGTCGCCGTCATAATCCAGGTTGTAAAACGCCAAAGTGAGGTGATTTTTCCCTATTCCGGCAAACACTTCGATAACCGGATAGCTTTCGTTGTCAACGCCCAGATCATCTTCCAAATCAAGCTCGGTGCCAACGATACCGGCATCGTCTACGCGGATAACCCCGGACAGTTCCGGAAACCAGTAGTATCCCCGAACGCCCAGCTCAAAGGCAGAAACCGGCAATACAACACCAAAAACAGCTAAAAAACAGATGAATAGCAAAAATATGCGTTTCACGTAAACCTCCCTTTTTTTTGGGTTATACACCACGGGAGGTCAGCTTATTTGGTAATAGAGACCTTTGAAAATTGTTCATTTTTGCTCTATTTCAAGGAAGGCGAAAATTTTAACCGCAGGAATACATTAAGTATTTCGAGGATTAAAATTTGAGCCTGACGCAGAAATTGGGCAAATAGGGGGGATTGCAAAGGTCTCCAATGAACTACTAAAAATAGAAAACGCCTTGTTACACAATTGTATGAAGGCGTTTGCTTGTACCTTAGGTAGCCCGGCTATCATGGCCCTTGGAGCTTTTGACCCGTGGCTTTGCGTCACTGCCTTTCGACAGCTTTGCCCTTTCGTTTGTAAAATTGTTAAGTAGTATAATAGAACATTTCGAAAACGAAGTCAAATATTAAAGCGATTGGCATTGGTTTGCTA
>JBFESJ010000221.1:0-6016 GCA_041548585.1 Desulfobacterales bacterium
ATCTGCAAGGGTAATCAGTTCAATGTTGATGTGCCGGCCGACCTCGACCAGTTTGGGCGAGATAATTCACATGGCACAATCATTGGTGGGAAAGGTCTTATCCAGTTGCGACATAATCCCGCCGATGGAACCGGATTTTTCGACCAGGTAGACATAATACCCGGCATTGGCCATATCCAATGCCGCCTGCATCCCTGTAATCCCGCCACCGATCACCATTACCGCGCCTGTCTTTTCTTTTGACATTTTTTACTCCTGATTTAAGAAAGATGTAATTTCAGTAATATCGAGCTGATTCATGTGGATTCCCAATGTTGCCTCATCGATACCCAAACACAGACCGAGGAGTTGTGGATAGACCATTGAAGCAAGGGCCTCATTGCCGTTTTGAGACATCATCATTTTCTGTACATGGTCAAATTGCAACTGACAGTAAGGACAGGCGGCGCACAGGTAATCCGCACCGGCTTTCTTCCCGTTTGCCAGTTTTTTTGCCGTTATATCCATCGAAAGATCATCGTTCACACCCATTGCCGGTGCCCCGCAGCATTCCAGTTTGCTGGTATAATCGATACTGTCAGCGCCTGTCACCTCTACCAGTTTGTCAAACAAAGAGGGGGCAACCGGATCGTCAAACTGAGTCACCTTGCTCGGCCGCAATGCATGGCATCCATAATGGGTTGCGACCTTAAGTCCCTTATAGGATTGGGAGATATGGCTTTTTATCTCATCGAGCCCAACATCATGATACAGTACGGAAAGAAAATGCTTCACCTCAAATTTACCTTCATACCGCAGGCCTTTTTGTTTAAGGGCATGTTTGATCTCTTCCTGAAAATCGCCTTCTTCCTTTAAGAAATGCTCGGTTTCCTTCAGGCTGCCGAAACAACATTTGCATAAGGCCATGATGTTCAAGCCCAATTTTTCAGCTGTTGCCAGATTCTCTGATGCGCTGAGAAGAAATGCTTTCCGGTCCAAATTGCGTACGGGATAACCGCAGCATTTAAAATCTCGGTTATCGACCAGTTGAATGCCCAGCTTTCGCATCACCGCCCTTGCGGCGGTTTCATACTGAACGACCCTGGCAGGTATATTACATCCTAAAAATAATGCGTATTTCATAATGATATCCTTTTCATTATGTCGTGTTGGATTCTTCAAACTGCTTCTGAAGGTGCAGCATCTTCTTCTGAAGGCCTGCACGCATTTTTAATGGCAAGATTTTTTAATTGATATAGGATGTCCGTTACCTTCACATCCTGTGGACAGTGTTCCTGACATTGATAACAGGTCACACAATCCCAGAGCATTCGCGGACCCGTTGCCATTTCCGTCAGGCTCAATCCGAGGCAGTTCATGATCTGATGGGGCAGCAAACCCAGTGCTTCCTGAGGGTTTTCATAGTTGATCACCACCGGACATACCGTGGTGCAGTTCTGACATCCAAAACAATGGACAAATGTATCGGCGTCAGGCAATTGATTCAAAACATCTCTATCCCTGTCTGAAAGAGAAATCGGGGTGGTTTTATCCATAAGCTGCTCAAAATTGCAGGCAACCGCGCGACTGGCCGTTTCAATGGGTTTGCGATAATCATCCGCAGCAATGTTGTCTCGATTCAATCCGCGATAAAAGGAAAACGGAGACAGCGTCAACAGCTCCGGTATCCCTCTTTGAACCAGATCCTCTCTTACGTTGAACCACAATTCTTTAAGATTGATGCCGGACGGGCAGACCACCGTGCACCGATCGCAGTTCGTGCACAGGTAAACACCTTCTTGGATGGCATGCAATTTCTCATCGGAAAGAGCTTTTCCCTTCGCCAGTGTTTTAAGAAACGTCATCTTTTCTGAAGGCAGGATATATTCATTGCCCAGAACATCAAACGCTGTTGATGCCGAGCACCGCAAACTGCAGGTGCCACAATGTGTACAGGCGTCCAGTTCCATGGCCTGTCGGGTGACAATATTCGCAGGGTCCGATGTTTCCCTTTCCATAACGGCATTGGCAAGCAGACTCACCGGGGTAGATATGATGTGAAACATCTTGGAAAAGGGGAGATAGGCCATACCGATAAAACATGCCAGGAAATGGATATACCACAGGATGTTCGATGTCCCGACATTATCCAGTGCCAAAGCAATCGGTTTTATTGTTTTGGCAACCGCATAGCCCGTAAACGCCCACCCCGGAGAAGAATGACATTCGGCACAGTTGGCTTCGTGGCTTTCCAATCCCTGCTCCAGGATCTCCTCGTCAAAGGGACCTTGCACATTCGGAGAAACAACGTCAAATTTTTCTACCCAGTAGCTTTCAAGGGCTTCGATTTCTTCGGCGTCACCCTCTTCATCGAGACCGGCGTAATCTTCCACCATGCCCTGAAATTCTGTGTGAGACGTAATTTTGGCGCCTTCTAGGAGGATACCGGAAAAGATAATCACCGCCACAATGAAGATCGCATAGAAATCCATGCCGCTGGTTTTAAGCCGCGGCACTTTCATAATGTACCGCCGAAATATCGCGATACCAACACCGACAACTACCATAAATCCGAAGAGATCTCTTAAAAACATAAATGGATTGACGGTTGAATAATAATCGGAAAAGAGCTTTGCAGAGATAAAGTTTTCCAAGGCATGCATCAAAAGAAGGAGCATAAATCCACCATATAGAAGCATGTGCATTGTCCAGCGCAGAAAATCTTCTTTCAAAATCTTTTTTTGCAACACAACATCGAGAATAAAGGCTTTGATGAGAAGCAAAATTTTTGAGCTGAAAATAACACCGAAAATTCCTTTGATGGCTGCGGAAAATCTCTGAGACGGCGAGTAGTCCTGGGCTGAAATGCCGATTTTCATGGAAAACCATGTATAGACCTTATAGATCAGTCCAAGAATAAAAATAACGAGAGAAATATAAAGAAGCACATTAAAAACCATATGATAGACCTCCAAAATTTAGCTTAAAGGATAGATGGTCTTAAACATCGTTGCGGCCTCGATCCTTAATCATTGAATCATGGGTTTCAAAAAGTTTTTAATATAAAGCCCCGGAAGTTTTGTCAAATGATAATTCATGAATTCGAAAAAAGTAACCTTCTAACTTTTTTTGAATTATCTATCAGATATGAATGCATTACGGGAGTCATAAAACGGTCAAACGGTCGAATGTTGACGCGGCTATTATACTTATTCTGAATTATCTATAATATAGGATCACACCAGAGGAGTCGCAAAACGGTCAAACGGTCGAATGATGATGCTGCTGTTATATTGATAAGTTTCTTTTTTTGCATGGAATTCGGATATTCGCCGTTCTAAAAATTGTAACCTGTTAGAGGATCATCAACGTCTTTCCCACTCAACGACTTGATAATATGTTATCATAGAACGGTTTCTATCTCTTCAGCGATACGCAGGGCAGCCTCCTTTGGATTTTTTGCATCCCTGATGGGACGACCAATCACAAGAAAATCCGATCCGCTTCCAACCGCCATGGCCGGCGTGGTAACCCGCTTTTGATCATGGGTTTCCATTTCATCCCAATGGGGACGTATCCCCGGGGTCACGGCTATAAACTCCCGGCCCAAGGTCTTTTTAATCATCTTCACTTCCCGTCCGGAACAGACGATACCGACACAGCCCGCAGCTTTGGCCTTGGCCGCTCTGTCAACTACGAGTCTCATAAGGTCCTCATAAAACACCTTTTTAAACCCGGCATCCTTGATGTCTGCACTTGCAACACTGGTTAAAAGCGTAACCCCGAGAACACCGACTCTGCCCTTAGCCCCGCTAACTGCTGCTTCAAGCATTCTAATCGTCTCTCCACAATGAACCGTTGTAAATGCAACGCCCAGATCTGCGATACGTTCCATGGCACGAAACACTGTTTCCGGGATATCATGAAGTTTTAGATCCAAAAACACACCCGCATTTCCTGACGCTTTAATGAAATCAACAAGTCCCGGCCCGGATCGGATAAACAGTTCCAGCCCCACCTTGAACATGCCCACCGATTCTGAGAGGAGTTCAACATATTCCTTGGCCGCCTTTTCAGTCGGAACATCCAGCGGAAAAATAATATAATCCTTTGCTTGTTTCATCTTGTAACCATTCGCCTTTAATTTACGTAATGATTTATTTCTCTTAACAAGATTCGGGGGAGTATTATACAACCCCATATCCACGAATTTTTCCAACAAAGTTTAATTTAAAAACTTATATATCAGCCTCCGGCTCGGAGAGCGGAATGGATAATCTTTTTTTAAAAGCGTGTACTGTTTGAGTGGTTTAGGGATCGTTAGAAAGAACAGGCGCATGCCGAAACATTTCAACACCAAGAAAGTGTTTGTTTCAAGTCGAACCCATCGTTTTTATATTAATATCTGTTCTTTCTTTACGATCCTTTAACCGCGAGGCTTGTCCGCCTCCGGCGTGATTACACGGTTTGAAAAAAAGCATTATCCATGGAGCGATTTAACAAATAAAAACACCCCACCCCCTAGTTTAATTATAATATTTTCAACCATATGTTATTTTGAAATAACCTTCAAAGCACCGGGTGCTATTTTAACGGCCATGGGCAACATGCCGGGCTGCTCTCCATCCACTTCAAGAAGTACCCGATCATCCGATATCGCCGCCACTTTTTTGCACGTCCGGGTGATGACTTTGTCAATGTCGTATATCCGGCCGTTGTACAGTTTCGGCAAATGTATTATCACTTCAGGAATTTTCAAATCTCCAATGATTGTAACGTGTAACAGACCGTCACAGACCGATGCATCCGGAGCGACCCGCATCCCCCCGCCATGATACTGACCGTTGGCGACAACCACGTTCCAGATAGAAATTTCTTTTTCAAAACTGCCGTCAATAAGAATCCGTATGTTTTTGGTGCCGTATAAAAAAACTGAAATGAGCGTTGCCCACATAAACGAAATAAACGGCCCCAATGCTTTGGTCGTTCGGTTGACCCGCTGAGCAACTTCACCCCCCAAGCCAAAGCTTGCAATATTATGGAAATATCGGCAGCGATCACGGCCTTCGTGATTTTTTAAAAAAAGGACTCCCAAATCTATACTGCGCGTTTGGCCTGAAGCAATCAGATCCATAGCCTGTTCGATGTCTTGGGGTATTGAAACGGTTCTGATGAAATCGCATCCGGTCCCGTTCGGGATAAAACCCAGCTTCAAATCCGATCTCACGGATTCTTCATTCATCATGATACCGTTAACAACCTCATTCAACGTACCGTCTCCGCCGACACAGACGAGACGTCTTGTCTTTTCAGCAACGGCATTTTTTGCAAATATGACCGCATCTCCAGGTCCCCGGGTCATATATGTATCAACAGGTCCCAGCCGATCTTTTGCAAGCGACTCAATGAACGGCCAGGTTGATCCTGTTGAACCGTTTCCGGCATGCGGGTTGACGATAATAGCGGTTTTCGACAAAGCTGTACATGGCCTCCGTAGGGTATGGAAAAACATCTAACCCCAATTGAGCGTAAACAAAAAGGGTCTAACATTCAAATTTTACATAACGCATAATTTTCCATCCATAAAGAAAATTTTACAACAAGTATCTCACATTCATAATAAATCTATTGAAATAACAGACGTTAAAATGTTATGAAGTCTATTCTAAAAGACCGTTCCTAAATTTTGAGACAACTTTTGGGGAAAAAATGAACATCACCGAAAACCAACAAACGCTCTTAAGAATGCTTCCCGGGGTAGACCATATCCTTGAGATTGTAAAGACCGACACGTTCTTTGACAAGGTTCCAAAATCTGTGCTGGTCCGTTCGACCCGCTCCGTTATTGAAAACCTCCGAATCATTATTTTGGATAACCAACAGAACATCACGGAACCGGAGCTCTCCAATTCCGAAATCCTCAATAAAATAAAAGAAAGTGTCCGTAAAACGATGACACCGAACTTGACCCGCATTATCAATGCCACAGGCGTCGTTGTCCATACCAACCTGGGTCGCTCCTTACTTGCCAATGATG
>JBFESJ010000222.1:0-6014 GCA_041548585.1 Desulfobacterales bacterium
GGATCGGAACGCTATATCAGGGGAGGCATACTCGGCCATGCATTCCTGGACAGGGGGATTGTTTGCGATTATCAAATCGAAGGTAAAAAAGTTTCGGCATTCGTGGCCTTTCTACCCTCACATAAGGATGCCGCAAACGCTTTTAAGCAGCACAGGCTTTTTTTAATCCAGTCTGAGAGAAAATGTCTGCCTATAGAAGGATTTGGGAAGCACAGCTTTGCTTCACAAGAGCCTTTTCATAACAAGATTATCGTAACACAGGAAGGAAAATTTGTCGCAGGGGTTTATGATCTAAACACGATAGAAGCCGGGAAACCCTTATTGCTGGCTATACTGAAAAACTTAAAACAAGCCCCGTCAAACTAGATGTTCTCTCGGCAAGTTACGGGCTTGCGCCCGTAGATAACCCCTGAACGAATTGAGGATTCGGGGAGTTTTAATTGTAAACACTTATATATCAGCCTCCGGTTTGGAGAGCCTACGCCTCCGCTTTCAGCCATTAGGGCTTCGAGGCCGGAGGGGAGAGCGGAATGGATATTTTTTTTAAAAAGCGTGTACTGTTTGAGTGGTTTAGGGATCGTTAGAAAGAACAGACGCATACCGAAACATTTCAACGGCAAGAAAGTGTTTGTTTCAAGACGAACCCATTGTTTTTATATTGATATCTGTTCTTTCTTTACTATCCTTTGACCACGAGTTTACACGGTTTGAAAAAAACATTATCCATGGAGCGATTTAACACATAAAAACACCCCGCCCCCTGAACGAATTGATTAATTGCATTTGGTTTTAGGGTATTGAAAATGTTATGTTGTTTAAAGCGCTTTCGCAAGCTCGTTTCCGGCCTGATATGCTGCTTCAAGATATTCCGGGTACTTTAAAACATCACCCTCAAAATCCAGCCCGCGATACAAAAGCGATCGAAAAAGCTCCATATCTAACACATCGAAAAAATATTTGACCGTCAAAAGGGTCCCTTCAAAAAGTTTTTTACCTTTTGTTGCCCCGACCGAAATAAAGAGCCCCTTTCGTTTGGGCTCCCATTGACCAAAGGGAACCTTATCAATCCAATATTTTTTTACCCATAGCGACTGGCAGCGATCCATTAATATTTTTGTGTGAGCACTCACCGTATAAAAGAAGATGGGACTGGCAAGGATTAATCCTTTCGCGGATAGTATTTGGTCCACAACATGATGAAAATCATCTTTAATGGCGCATCGTCCTTCCTTTTTACAAGCGTAGATTTCAAGACAAGGTGATATCTTTAAGTCCCTTAGAATAATCTCATTGACCTCGACGCCGGCATCAACAGCACCGCGAACGGCATGTTTCAGCAAGGTAGCGGTATTCCCCTTCCGCCTGGGGCTTCCATAGATAGCCAGAATTTGAGCCACTTCATTCTCCTTTCTTTAAAAAGGTCGAACTTTAAATAAAAAATCGCTTTACGTTTATTAAATATTAAAATTACCCCAATAGCGCATTCACAAAGAAGTAGAAATTTTAAGGCACACTATATTGGAACTTTTTTTAGATTACAAGATTTTCGTTTAACATATCGGTGGGTTCGAATTGGGGATTGGCATTTATAGCAGTTGGCAAAAATATGTTCCGATTTATCCGCCTTTGGTGTGGTTGAATTAATAACGGTCACAATTTGCTGTAAGCCGCCGGATGATTTCGTTTCGGTCGGGAAGCTGTCTGAGCAAATTAGAGCGCGTTAAAGAGAACATCTTCGAAATTTTTCAAATTAGAAATAAAATCAAACTACTACACGATATTCTAAAAAGCCATGCCCATGTTCTCTTTTACGCGCTTTTGTTTGCGAGTTCTTGCCGATCTAAACGAAATTATCCGGCGGCTGAAACGGAATGTTATTCTGACAATAGCTATAGTGTGATAACAAGATTATTTTATGAAAAACTACAACATCTTAAAGTCACGGCAGGAATCCTTGTCCGGTGTGCTGTATGCATCATCAGCATTTCTAATCTGGGGATTAAGCCCCATCTATTGGAAAGTACTGCGCAACCTCCCCGCCTTTGAAATCATTATGCATCGGGTGATCTGGTCCTTTGTCTTTCTTTTTTTTGTCCTTGTATTCAACAGACACTGGAATGAATTCCTGGCAGTGATAAAAAAACCGAGGGCCTTTTTGGTCTTGCTCTTCACCACAATCCTTCTCGGATTCAACTGGTTCATCTACATCTGGGCCATCAACAATGAATATATCCTGCAGGCAAGCCTTGGATACTTTATCAACCCGCTGATCAATGTCCTATTGGGGATGGTTTTTCTCAGGGAGCGACTGAGACCCTTGCAGACGGTGTCATTGATATTGGCTGGAATCGCCATACTATATCTGACCTTTCATTACGGAGAATTCCCCTGGATAGCACTGTCTCTTGCCTTTGCCTTCGGATTTTATGGCTTGATCCGAAAAGTGGCCCCTGTCAGTTCCCTGGTAGGTCTGTTCATCGAGATGCTCCTTCTTTCAGGCCCCGCATTGGCATATATCGTATTCCTGAACAACAAAGGAATCGGAGCCTTATTTCACATAAGTATCAAGATCGATCTTTTCCTTATGGGAGCCGCTTTTCTTACGGCCTTTCCGCTTCTTCTATTTACACTGGGTGCAAGGCGGTTGAACCTCTCCACTGTGGGCTTTCTGCAGTATATCGCACCAAGCTGCATGTTCCTTTTGGGTGTCTTTTTGTACAATGAACCACTCTCAGGCACCCAGGTATTCGTTTTCGTTTTGGTATGGACGGCCCTCGCCATTTATTCTACAGATGCTGCGAGGTATTATCGGCAGACAAAGAACCTGCCTCCCCCAAATATTTCATGAACGGATCGAAGTTGTTACGTTTTTCTTTGCGGCACACGAAAGAACGCCTGAAGGCTGCATATCGAGCGGTTATCCTTCTTGACATGAAAACATGGGTACAATACTCTTTGTATATTCAAAAAATACGGGTATAAAAAATGTTTTCGCTTCTTTACCCTGAATACCTTGAGACCTTTGAAAGACGACGGCAGGTGGTATGATGCTCAAAGTAAAAGATATCATGACAAAAACGGTAATTTCCGTCTCGCCTGAGACGGAAATTATCCACGCGACCAAACTTCTTCTGGAGAACCGTATCAATGGCCTCCCAGTGATCGATGAAACGGGAAAACTGGTGGGAATCCTCTGCCAGAGTGACCTGATTGCGCAACAGAAAAAGCTTCCCATCCCCTCTTTTTTTACATTTCTGGATGGATTAATTACTTTGTCCCCCCTAAAACAAATCGAAAAAGAGGCTCAGAAGATTGCTGCCATTACCGTTTCCCAGGCCATGACACCAAACCCGGTTACGGTACGGCCCGATACGAACATCGAGGAGGTGGCTGCCCTCATGGTGGACAATAATTTTCACACCATCCCGGTGGTGGATGAGGGAAAGCTTGTGGGAATCGTAGGAAAAGAAGATGTTCTGAGAACCCTCATTCCCGGATCAGAAGGAGAATGATCCGAGTTCAAGAGTCCCTGATCAAATAAAAAGGGTATTCCATTTTCATTTAATGGAATACCCTTTTTTAAGTCAGAAATTAATCTACAACTACAGTGACATTTGTTGCAGCAGGACCTTTTTGACCTTGCTCGATGTCAAAGGTAACCCGGTCGCCTTCATAAAGGGATTTGAAACCGGTTGCATTGATTCCTGAATGATGAACGAATACATCCGGGCCATCTTCCTGCTCAATAAAGCCGTAGCCTTTGCTGCTATTAAACCATTTTACTATTCCATTAGCCATCGTGACACCCTCCTTTCAAAAATTTCTCATGGTTCCAAACTGCAGGTTGCCACTTTGACAAATAGATCTTTCCTTCAGAACGAAACCGGCACGCCAATTAAAGACGCACCTTTATTGATTGTCAGATATTATAGTAGATTTCAAAAAAAAATCAAGCGGATTATCCGGTTATTTTATTTAAACATGGAAACAGTTCGTCATTTAATGATAGAATGTTCATAAAACTCAGGTAACCGAAATGAGATCAGCTAAAGACATTTTTGACGAGTGGAGTAAAGCCGGGCGTGTAGAAGATATGGCAAAAAGGCATTGGCCCTGTGTAAAGCAGGCGTTCTCAAGGCTGCCGCCGAGTTCGGGGAAATATCTCGAGGTCGGTGTGGGCAATGGATATGCCATTGGATACATCGCCACTCACCAGTTTTCCAGGGGCTACTGCTATGGGCTTGATGTGAGTGGGGAAATGGTCCGGCAATGTAGGGAAAATCTGGCCCATCTTGACAATGTGACCGTTGACCAGGCAGATTTTCTCTTTTGGGAACCTCCCAAACAGGAATCCTTCGATATCGTATTTTCCATGGAGGTATTTTACTATTTTCATGACATACAAGCCGGTATTGATAAGGCTTTTTCGATTCTTGCTTCAGGGGGACAGTTGTGGGTGCTTGTCAACTTCTATCTCGAAAATACGTTAAGTCACCACTGGCCTGCGCAAGTCGGCACCCCCATGCAACTGTGGTCGCAGGTTGACTACAAAGAAGGATTTAGGAAGTCCGGCTTCGTGGATGTGAAGCAAGAATTGATTTCAGCCGGAAATTCCGAAGATGGCGTGACCTTGTGTACCAGTGGTAGAAAGACTTAAGTTTGAAGCGTTGGATCTATACATTTTTTCAAACTGGCGAGAAGAAGCCTAATCCGGACAGGAGCTCCCTTTGTCGTGCTCAAAGTAACTTTTATTTGCCGGGTTGACTCGGGTATGGGATTCGGGATAAACATTGGCGTATGTTAAAAGCTATTCTGTTTGATTTAGACAATACTCTAATTTTATTTGACGAAGCCAGGTTTTACCAGGGATACTTCCAAAGAATAGAAAGGCTGTTTAAGGACATCATGCCTGCTGATCAATTCGTGGACCGGCTGATCAGCGCTACCCGTGCTCTGGTGCAAAACAATGGTGAAATGACGAATGTCGAATACTTCAAGACGGCTTTCGCTCAAGGGTTCAAAGGACGACGCGACGAACTGTGGAACCGGTTTTTGTACTTTTATGAGACCGAGTACGACAAGCTTGAGGCGAACTTTACACTGCCAAATCGTTTGCATGAAAGCATGGATGACATCGTTCAGACCGGTTTGAAAATGGTATTGGCCTCCAACCCGATTTTTCCCTTTAATATCCAGATGAAACGATTGGCATGGGCCAAATTGGATCATCTATCATTCGATTTGGTAACTCACATCGAAAATATGTCGTTTTGTAAACCAAGGATCGAGTATTACCTGGAAATCAGCCAAAAAATCGGTGAACCGCCCGAAGCCTGCATGATGGTCGGCAATGACCCCGTCAATGACTTGATAGCCGCACATACAGGAATGAAAACCTATTTGGCCGATGACAGCAAGGGTGCCGGCAGGGTAAGGGTGGAAGCCAATGAAATTTTGCATCGGCTTCAACTTTCGGATATCCCGGAACCGGACTTTAAAGGCCCTTTCTCGGAAGTTCCCAAGGCTGTTCAGCGTTGTTCGGAATCCCGTAAAAAAAATTGACATGCTTTTATATAAACCGACGATCAGAGCCAACCGTTCGCGTATACCTCACCCTTCTTATGCCTCTCAAACGGGTCAGAAATCTCGGTTATCGCTATTGTCAGAATAACATTCCGTTTCAGCTGCCGGATAATTTCGTTTCGGTCGGCAAGAACTCGCAAACAAAAGCGCGTAAAAGAGAACAGGGTCATGGCTTTTTAGAATATCGTGTCGTCGTTTGATTTTATTTTCTAATTTGAAAAACTTCGAAGATGTTCTCTTTAACGCGCTCTAATTTGCTCAGACAGCTTCCCGACCGAAACGAAATCATCCGGCGGCTTACGGCAAATTGTGACCGTTATTCATTCAACCCCACCCACAGGCGGATAAATCGAGACATATTTTTGGCAATTGCTATACTACGCTCTGAATTGTGAAATTAATTTCACAAATTTTAGATGTTTTTTACTCAA
>JBFESJ010000223.1:0-5967 GCA_041548585.1 Desulfobacterales bacterium
ATTCCCAGTGCCTCCTTGCCGCTCAAAGGGGGTCGTTCGGACAAATCTTCGGGCAAGGGCGTCATCTCTACACCGCTTTCCGATGGTATCATCCAATATTTCCTTTGGGCCGAATCATGGGACAGCATTGTTTTTTTATCACGATCCACAATCCAGCGGTCCGGCTCCACAATCCCATCCACCAGTCCCTGGTTCAGGCCATAGACAGATTCAATTATAGCTTGGGTCTCATCATTGGGGTTCTGGCCAAAAACCACACCGGATCGATCACCTGTCACCGTTTCCTGAAGCACAACGGCCATTTCACTTTTGTCAACGTCCAATCCGATTTCCTGTCGATAAAGGAGTGCAGCATCAGACCACAATGACGCCCAGACCAATTGAATATGATCCAGGATCGATGGTATTCCCCGTACATTGACAAACGATTCATGCAAACCCGCGAAAGAAGAACCTGAAGCATCTTCGTCTGGTGCCGATGAGCGGATGGCAAGGGTCTTACCGTTGAAACTGGATTGAATTTTTTCGGTTAGATATGATTTAAGCGGGTCGGGGATCTTCTTTTTCAAGAATATGTTGCGAATGCGGGTGGCACAGTCCCAAATCTCTTCCCACCGCATGTTTTTAAATTTCTTACGATTCAACTCCAGCAGTATGCGTTCCCGAAGCCCGCCAGTATTCACAAACGTGTTGTACGCATCAGCAGTGAGAAACAAGGTGACCGGAATATTAAATCCCTCCCGGGCCAGGAGGGACAGCGCATACGCTTTTGGACCGATGCGGTGACGATGATTTAGCGTGATTTCTAATGGTGATAAGATCCAGTTCATTGATCGATATGCAGCTCCATAACATGTTGAAAATTTTTCACCATAACATATGTCGTTATGGCGACTTCCACCAGAGCACACGTCGGCGATGTTGCAAATGCTTCCAGATAGGGGTGTTTGGTTAGGTAGAGACTGAGAATTTCTTCGTTTTTGGTCCCATTGATTTCTTTGGCATTGCCCAGGGCCGTCACGGAGACCGCTTCATGAAAATCAGATTCCATGTTCAAACTGCTGTTAATCAATATTGCCACCCTCGAATCCGCCGATAAATTTGCAAATTTTCGGGTCGTTCGAGGGGTTACAAAATAAATTCTTTTAAGGTCTTCTTTGCCTACAAATGCAATCAAACTGGCGTAGGGTTGTCCGGAATGGTGAGTGGATAACACGGCCAATTTTTGGTCAATGAAAAGTTCTCTTATTTTCTTTTTGATGTCTTGGTAATGCGTCATTTTAACCCTATCGTTGCCTAAACAACATGGCAAAAAGTGATAATCCATGTTGTATTCTAACGAAAATTATTTAAATACGCCTCATTTCCAATTTCAATCCCTGATGAGTTCAAAGGACGGGAGTCGATTTATGCCATGTCGTTTACCCTTCGGGAAAACCGGAGGACTCCAGATCCGGTGTTGCCGAGGGTTCGCAGTAGGTTTACTACGGCTTCACCTTCTGCGCCTTGGCTCTGAAGCCCTCCAACTTTTGCAACGTCAGGGTTAATACAACACCTTCATCAGCTCGGGCACCGTATTTTTGGGGCTGATCTTGTACCAGGCATGTTCGATGTTTCCATTTTCATCAATAAGAAAAGATGAACGAATGATTCCCATAAATTTTTTGCCGTACATCTTCTTTTCACCCCAAACGCCAAAAGCCTCAGAAATTTTATGATCCGGATCGGAGAGCAATAAAAAGGCCAGGTGATGCTTGTCATCAAATTTTTTCTGTGTTTCAGGGGTATCCGGACTGATTCCAATGAATGCTATGTTTCTGTCTTTTAATTCTTCCCGTGCGTCCCGCACATTTTTTGCCTGTGTGGCTCAGCCGGAAGTATTGGCTTTGGGGTAGAAATACAGAAACAGTTTCTTGCCGGCAAAATCGGAAAGTCGTACATTTTGACCATTCTGAGCTTTAAGATCAAAATGGGGCGCCTTGTCTCCAGTCTTGAGTGTTTTCATCATCAACCTCCTTTCAAATTAGAATAATCTGTTTTCTAATGAATTGTCAAATCTCATCTAAGCGCCAAAGCATAACCATTTTAAATTCTGTTTGCCCTACCTCACAATTTCAATATTTCCGGCATAGCGGCCGACAACAGCGTCATCCACACAATTCTCCAACTCTTCTTCCGTGGCTTTCTCCGGATCTATTAAAGACTCAATGGGACAAATAAAATCATTTCCAGCCTGATCCTTTACCCGTACATTTAAAGATTCTCTATTAGCCATGACAACCTCCCTTTATTTCACATTAAAACACACTGAATTCTAAGATTTTAAATGCGTTATATGAGTACCTGTTTGATCTATCGGTCCATGGGGCGGGTAGCCCGCTTTTTGTCGAATTTTGCAACTGCCTAATATCCTGATAATAATAGGATCAAATAAAATGGGCTGTGGAAGATTGTGTATGATTTTGTGTAATTTTGTGTAATTTTCCGAGCGAAACTACACATCGACACTACACACAAAATGGAGACCAGCTTTATGCCACAAATTATTCGATGCGGAATGTTTGACATACAGGTGTGCGTTCCGGAGGATTGGAGCGAAGATCAGATAATTGCCTTTGCAGAGAAAGAATATCCCTGCGGGACCGAACAAGGGTGAGTCATAAGATGTCCAGACCTAATACTTGATATGACATAATCCTAAGGCAGTCAATACATCACCTGACAGTTCAATCCTCAGAGTTTGATATCACAACCATTTGAACCGACTCCAGATTTCCAGATATATTGCAGAAATCACCACAACTTCTATTTTGTAATATCGTATTATGGTATAAAAAAAATCAGGCCACTGATATTCACCCCTTGAAACCGCTTATCGATGTTCATGATGTCCTGTCGCGCTCTTGATCATAGTATGTAATCCTTCTACATAATGAGTAAAGATCACATAGGCTTTAACAAATTCACGACCGGCAGCCACGCTTTCATCGGCGTGTTTGCTGGCTTCCAAAGCCCGCTGAAAACGCTCACGGATACCCTTGGCCGTGGCATCGGTCAGGGTATTTACAAGTTTATCCACCGAGCCGTTTTCCAAAGCCTTGTCAGCTAAAGCGACCGCCGGATCAACAGCAGTAACGGGTTTGAGGCCAGTGTAAGGCGCACCTTCCCCGGCTCGGTGAATGCGGACAAGGGTTTCAAAAAAGTACATGTCAGCCAAATCACGTGCCTGAGTTCCAAGCTTTCTGACTTCCAGTGTTTTTTGAAAAGCGGTGCGAATCATTTGCTCATCATCGGCGGGAACCCATTTAAGCAAGGACGTGACGTCACCCGAAGCAAGAGCTTTTTTTGCCGTTTCTACTACAGGCCCATCCAAGGTGTCGCAATGGGCATAAAGATTTTTTGTGAAAAAGAACATGCTCCCGAAAACCATTATAAAAACCAACAATTTTAAGAATTTATTATTCTCAATCATTTTTCAGTCCCTCCCTTTTTTAGGTTTTAACTATAATCCAATATTTAAGTCTTACTTCAAATTACATCATTTTTGAAATATTTAAATTTTAAGAAATCCAGATACCATGTATTAATTTAATCGGGGTAATAATAATTGGTTTAATGTTTATATAAAAAAAGTTGGTTTTCAGTTACGTTTATTCTATGTTAGAATTTCAGAAAAATTTTGGAGGATTTTGTATATGGCTGATTCCAAAGAAATTGATATTGTTCTTTTAGTTGCAGATTTATCAGGTTATACGGCATTGACAGAAGCACATGGAAATATTTCGGCAGCTAAAGTCGTTAATCGGTACACAGAAATCGCTAAGGAATCTCTTTATGAAGGTACAAGGCTAATAGAACGAGTCGGTGACGAAATCTTAATCGCAAGTACTGATGCTGCCAGCATCATTAAAACGGCCCTCAAATTAGTCCACAAAATAGAAACGGAACCTTTGTTTCCCACTATTCACGCAGGTATCCATTCGGGCAAAGTTCTTGAACAAGGGGGACATTATTTCGGCTCTGCCCTTAATATTGCTTCAAGAGTTGTCTCCCATGCCCGAGGTTGTCAGATTCTGTGTACAAAAACAGTCGTCGAAATGGTTGGGGAAATGGAAGATATAAAATTCAGAGCTATCGGAGAGGTCAATTTTAAAAATATCTTTGAACCTGTGGCTCTTTTTGAAATTGTTACAGATTGCCGAAAACTTGAGATAAATGTTGTTGATCCAGTTTGTCGTATGCTCGTCAGTCCCGAATCGGCATCCGCCCACCTTACGTTCAAAGACAACAATTACTATTTTTGCTCTTTCGAATGTGCCCAAAAATTTGCCAGTCAACCAAACCTATTTATTTTAAAAATTAATTGAGAGTTCCTTATCGAAAAATAATTCTGATAAAATATGATAACTTGCAACTATCTAAGTTTACTCAAAGTTGTGATATGGCAATATGATATCACAAAAATTATATCATATTTTTTTCTTGGAATAACTTGCCAATCTAGCAATCATTGACAACAACAATTGATATGCAGATATCATTTTTTTTTGGTGTCAGACCGAGCAAATCTTATTTTTGATAATGATCAAATCAAGTTCCGTTCGGGACAAATAAAATCATATTTATGAAAAAAGCCCCCAAAGCTTTAACTCTGAGGGCTGTATCGTTGTTATTGGTTAAAATAGTTTTCCAATCACCATCCAGGGAAGTGTTAAAAATATACCCTCACTCCTGCGATAATGTTATGACTCGCGGCTTCTGCTTCTGTGGTGTCGAATTCTGGATCTTCTGTGGCAAAGTAACGATATTTTAAATCTATTGTGAGTTTTTCGCTTACAGCATATCCTATTCCTGCTCCAATCTGATATGCAAATACTGTATCATCTTGACTGTAATCTGGCTCACCTGATCCAGCCACATTGAAATCATTAAGGTCGATTTGAGCATAGCCTAAACCAGCACTGATATATGGGGTAAATGCACTATCGTTAACAAAATCAAAGTATCCATTAATCAGAAATGCAAGAGAGGATATATCTCCACTCGCATCAGCAGAAATTCCCATCGTAACTTTGTCAATGTCTGTTTTTTGATAAGATATTTCTCCTTCCACCCTAGCTTTGCCAAAACCGTATCCAAGAGCTGCACTAAGTGCCCATCCAGGATCAAATTCAGCAGTTGCGGTAATGCCAGGAAGAGTCGAATCTGTAAAATCGGAATCAACTGCCATGACAAGCCCAATATTACCGCTTAGATAAAGCCCTTCGGCACTGTGTGCGGGAGACGAAAAAAAGAATGCCAGTACACAAATAGAAATGATTAACAGATTTTTTTTCATATGACCTCCCCAAATTTAAATTTAATTTTGTCTTTTTCGAGTTCGTGAGGTTGCAAAGACTAACGCAATATTTAAAATTGCGCTGTTATTTTATCTAAATTCTATCACCCCCTTTCTAGTGTGAAAGGAACAAGTGAGCTCTCCAATATAAAAAGCGGGGTTTCTTTAAAAGCTTGGAAGGTAATAGCATCTTCCTTACCCTCGAATCGCATTCATCCTACTATAAATAGAGGAATATTATGCGGAGATTCATGAAATTAGAAACGAATTGAGAATGAGGTCAGCAGAGCAACAGATGTTTCACAATGGAAACTGATTCGAGGTTGAGCGCTGATTTCGAAAGAGAATGAATATGAATTCAATAAGTCAAAATTGCAATAGTGTCAATTAAATTGTAATAGTTTTAAACTGATATGACACCTTGTGGTATTTACAGATTTATTTTTCTCTGGAAAGGAGAGATGTACAGATTTACTTGATCCAAGATATCTTGCCATAAGTGCAACCTGAGACTGAATTTCAGTCATTACATATACCATAAAAACAAAAAGGGCACTCCATCATAAATACATGGAATGCCCTTTTCCCTCAGAACCATGATCTATACTACAGTTACATTTACAGCGGCA
>JBFESJ010000224.1:0-5958 GCA_041548585.1 Desulfobacterales bacterium
CTGATTCGGATTCAACCGGAATGTGGCAATTTCAGGTGCCCACCGGCCAGGGACAACATGTCTTTTTATCTGTTTGTCTGGAGATGGTTTCCGGAGAAAATTGTTTGCGTATGATGTTTAACCGTGAGCCAGCCAAAGGCCGAAATGGACGGCTCCCAGATCACGAGCCGGTTCGTCTCATCCTAAGGCCTGATATTGAAAACCGAAATTTTCATGATACGACAAAAGCCTACCAGGGGCCTGAGCACACATGGCCGAAGGCTGTGGATTCAACGCCGGACAGCTTCAATTTTTCCCCGGATCAGGCGCATCGTTTGGATATGAAAATGTCTGACGGTGTTTTCGTATGGGAGCCCGAATGGCAATACATGATTCACAGACCCAAAGAGGCTGAGCGTGGTCTTGATCCGGATTCGGATCTTTTCAGTCCCGGGTATTTCCATACGTTTTTGAGCGGCGATCAGTCTGTTACGCTGAATGCACGAATTTCGGCTGGAAAGGATTCGGAAAGTGGGAGCCTGATGTCATCAATGAGTGATATCGAACCGTTTAATTTTGATATAGCCAAATCCTTGGCGCCGGTCGACGCGATGGAAAAAGCCATGGATCATTATATCGTGGATCGAGGTGCATTGCATACGGTCATTGCCGGATATCCTTGGTTTTTAGACTGGGGGCGGGATGCACTGATCTTTGTTCGGGGGTTGATCTCTGCGGGAAAAACAGATGCGGCCCGGGCAATACTTAAACTATTCGGCCAGTATGAAAACGACGGAACGATTCCCAATATGATTCAGAGGGAAAATGCCGGAAACCGGGACACTTCAGATGCTCCGCTTTGGTATATTAATGCCTGTGAAGATCTTATAAAGTTCGAGGGGAATGCCGCATTCCTTGACGTGGAATGCGGTAGCCGGACCATACGCCAGATTCTCTTTTCCATCGGTGAGGCTTATATGGCCGGAACACCCAACGGTATCAAGATGGATCCTGAATCGGGTCTGATTTTCAGTCCGGCCCATTTTACCTGGATGGACACCAATTACCCGGCCGGAACGCCTCGTGAAGGTTACCCCGTCGAGATACAGGCGTTATGGTATCGTGCGCTTTCTTTTTTGGCCGGGATCGACCATCCGAAAGATTCCTCCAAATGGGAAAAAGCGGCTTCACAGGTTCGGTCGTCGGTTCTCGAGCTTTATCTTCTCAAGGATGAGGCGTATCTGGCCGACTGTCTCCATGCTGCTCCAGGAACGCCGGCCAGACAGTCGGAGCCCGATGATGCATTGCGGCCGAACCAGCTTCTTGCCGTTACGCTTGGCGCTGTATCCGAAGAGGATGTTTGCCGGAAGATCGTCTCAGCATGTGAGGAGCTTTTGGTTCCAGGTGCCATACGGAGTCTTGCCGACCGGCCTGTTCGGCGCCCGCTGATCATTGAGCATCTCGGAAAAATCATGAATGATCCACGCTATCCCTACCAGGGAGAATATTCAGGAGATGAAGATACAAAGCGGAAGCCGGCGTATCATAACGGTACGGCCTGGACGTGGATGTTCCCCAGTTATTGCGAGGCGTGGGTAAAGGCTTATGGCAAAAAAAGCAAACATACCGCCCTTGACTGGCTGGCGAGCACCACCGGACTTGTCTCCAAAGGATGTGTCGGTCATGTGCCGGAGGTTCTGGATGGGGATTTCCCGCATAAACATCGGGGCTGTGATGCACAGGCGTGGGGTGCCAGCGAGTTCGTCCGGGTGTGGAAGCTGCTTACATCTTTGAATTGACTATTAACGCATATTCTAGTAAAAATTCATATATTAATTATTATAAGTGATACGTGACCCCTGTCAAAGCGTCTTGTCATTCAGGATGCATGCGTTTCACGGGGCAAACAAGTGAACAATGACGAATGACCAATAACAAATGACCAACAACGAGGATAGACGGATATGACTCACATTCAGACCTTTCAGGTATTCCCCGCTATACCTGAACCGCTCTCTTTTCTCCAGGTTTTGGCACGAAACCTCTGGTGGTGCTGGCATCTAGACGCCATTGAGCTGTTTCGCCGGATAAATCCGAGACTCTGGGAAGAATCCGGACGAAACCCCATTGTCTTCTCAACGTTGATTCCCCAACAAAAACTGGAAAAACTGTCAAAAGACGAAAGCTTTCTGGCACATCAGCGCCGTGTAAAAGAGCGTTTTTCCGCCGAGATTTTAGCCCCTGTAAGACGCATCGAATCACCATACGGAGAAAATGGAACCATTGCATATTTTTCCATGGAATATGGAATTCATGAGAGTGTGCCCATCTTTGCCGGTGGTCTTGGTGTTCTTGCGGGTGATCACCTGAAAGCGGCTTCCGACCGCGCCCTTCCGTTAGTTGGGGTGGGGATTCTATATCGCAAGGGCTATTTTCATCAGTTTCTAGATCCGGACGGATGGCAGCAGGAGGAATATCCGGAAACTGATATCTATCATCTGCCTGTGAAACCGGCAAAGGATCGTACAGGAAAAGAGGTGTCCGTATCTGTACAAGGGCCGACCGGCGAAATTCAGGCCGCTGTATGGAAAATAATGGTTGGGCGTGTTCCGCTTTACCTTCTCGATACCAATTTGCCGGAGAATCCTCCACAAATTCGGGAAATTACATCGCGCCTGTATGCCGGAGATCCGAAGATACGGTTGGCCCAGGAAGTGCTTCTGGGCATCGGCGGGATGCGATGCCTTGAATCCATGGGGATTTATCCAACGGTTTGCCACATGAATGAAGGGCATTGTGCCTTTGCCACTCTGGAACGACTTTCTCAAACGATTTCCAGATATAACGTCGATCTGAAGACAGCCGAAGAGATTGTTACCCGAACAACGGTCTTTACCACCCATACACCCGTGGCTGCGGGACATGACGAATTCCCGGTCGATATAGTAAAACCGTATCTTGATCCTTTGGCGGACCGGCTGGGCGTGTCCGTTGAAGAAACAATATCCTGGGGACAAGCGGTAAAATCCGGTCCGGATGCGCCCCTTTCCATGTTTGTTCTGGGTTTACGAATGGCACAATACTGTAACGGCGTCAGTGAGTTGCACGGAAAGGTGGCCCGGCGTATGTGGTCTCATGTTTGGCAGGGGACCCCGGAAGATGAAGTTCCTATCATCCATATTACCAACGGGATACATATTCCATCCTGGATTTCCATAGAAAATGCCATGCTGTTTGAAAGATATATAGGACCTGAGTGGTATCTGCACATGTCGAATGTGGAAACGACCAGACGGATAGACGAAATTTATGATGAAGAGTTGTGGCGCGCCCGTGAGATGAGTCGGAGCCGTCTTATTCGCTCCTGTAGAACCCTAATGATAAAACAATACAGTCGCCGCAATGCCCCCAAAGAAATGATGAGGGATGCTGAATCGGTGCTGGATCAGGATATATTGACCATTGTGTTTGCCCGCCGGTTTGCAACGTATAAGCGCGCCTATCTTTTGCTAAAAGATCCTGAGCGCCTTGAGGCCATGATTACATCAGAGGACCGGCCGGTTCAGTTTATTTTTGCAGGAAAAGCCCATCCCAGAGACAATGAGGGTAAAGAACTGATCAAAAGCATTATTGAGTTTGCGCGTAGAGCAAATGTGCGCCACAGAATTGTTTTTCTTGAGGATTATGACATCAACATTGCAAGGCACTTGGTTCAGGGGGGGGATGTGTGGCTTAACACTCCCAGACGTCCCTTTGAAGCGTGCGGCACTTCCGGAATGAAAGCGGCTGCGAACGGTGTCCTCAATGTGAGTATTCTCGATGGATGGTGGTGTGAAGGATATGCAGAAGGAAGAGGGTGGCGTATCGGTAACGGTGAAGAGTATACAGATCCGGCCTATCAGGATTCTGTGGAAGGCCAGGCCCTTTATAATGTTTTGGAGAATGAAGTCATTCCCTGTTTTTATGAAAGAAAAAACGGAGATATTCCAGGCCGGTGGTTAAAAATGATGAAAGAATCGATGAGTATGGCGATGCAGTATTTTTGCACCCATACCATGGTGTCCAAATATGAAAAGCTTTTTTACGCACCCGCTGCAAAGCAGCTGTTTTCCTTGAGTTCGGACAATGCAAAAACGGCTGTTTTGCTTTCGGCGCAATACAAACGACTCAAAACTTTGTGGGGGAATATAAAGATTGAACCTCCTGTTCGGGAAACAGAAGGTACGTTTCGGGTGGGAGAAAGTTTTACTGTAACAGCGGTGGTGAATCTGGGGGAACTTCGCCCCGATGAGGTCAACTTAGAACTCTATTATGGGCCGCTGAAAACAGTGGATGTCATATCTGAAAGTCATCACGAAGAAATGACCGTTAAAGAAAATCGTTCCAATGGTGCGTACCTTTACACCTGCAACATAACCTGCGGCGCTTCAGGCCGATACGGATTCACAGTCAGGGCCGTTCCCAAAGGGGATGACAGAATCCGGTTTGCACCGGGTCTTATTACTTGGGCGTAAAAGAATTGGAAATTGACGATTGAGAATTGACGATGACACGACCGCTAAGAAATCCTCGCATTCTTGTTGTAACACCGGAAGTTACCTATTTGCCCGACGGCATGGGGAATTTGTCCAATTACCTCACAGCCAAAGCGGGGGGGCTTGCCGATGTCTCTGCGGCTCTAGTGAGCGCCCTGTTTGACCAGGGTGCTGACGTCCACGTTGCTATTCCGGATTACCGTGAAATATTCAGTGCCAACCTATCCAGTGTTCTGGGTAAAGAGCTAAAAATTATTTACAACAAAATGCCGGATGACAGGCTACATCTTGCCGAAGACCGGGTTTTTTTTTATTTAAACAGTGTTTATTCCAACTACGGGGGAGAAAACATCAAAATTGCCCTGGCCTTTCAGCGGGAAGTAATTAATAATATCGTACCCCACGTTCGTCCGGATCTCATCCATTGCAACGACTGGATGACCGGCCTTATTCCCGCCATGGCAAGACAGATGGGTGTACCCTGTCTTTTCACCATCCATAACATTCATACTGTCAAGACGACCCTGTCCCACATCGAAGACCGGGGGATCGATGCGGCATATTTTTGGCAACACCTGTACTACGAAAGGATGGCCTATGACTATGAACAAACGCGGGAATATAACCCTGTGGATTTTCTGACCAGCGGGGTCTTTGCCGCCCATTTTGTGAATACGGTGAGCCCCACATTTTTGATTGAAGTTGTCGAGGGCCGGCATGATTTTGTTGAAACGCATCTGGAAGAGGAATTGGCCAACAAGTGGCATGCCGAATGTGCTGTGGGTATTCTCAATGCTCCGGATCCCTCCTTTAATCCAGCCACCGACAAAGATCTGATATGTCAATACAATGATAAAGATCACGTTGTCGGGAAAAAGGAGAATAAGCGCTATTTGCAACAGATATTGGGGCTTGTTCAAGACCACAGCGCTCCGATATTCTTCTGGCCTTCCCGTTTAGATCCGAATCAAAAGGGATGTCAGCTACTGGCGGAAATCCTTTATCAGGTTGTTTCTAAATACTGGGAGCAGAATCTGGAAGTCATATTTGTGGCCAGCGGAGAATTTATGAAGCATTTCAGAGATATCGTCACGTTCCATAATTTAAACAGACGGGTGGCCATATGTGGCTTTGATGAACGGCTGGCACGTTTGGCCTACGCAGCGTCCGATTTTGTATTGATGCCGTCTCGTTTCGAACCATGCGGTCTTCCCCAGATGATCGGTCCCATTTATGGTTCTCTTCCCGTGGCTCACGATACCGGGGGGATACATGACACAGTCACACACCTGGATGTAAGAAAAAATATCGGAAACGGCTTTCTCTTTAAAACATACGACGCTGCCGGCCTGTTCTGGGCCATCAACCAGTCGATGGATTTTTATAATCTTTCCCAAAAGATGAAAAAAAGTCAAATTGGGCGAATAATGTCCCAGAGTGCCGC
>JBFESJ010000225.1:0-5925 GCA_041548585.1 Desulfobacterales bacterium
GCTGGTTGACAAAAACATGATCACCCGGGAAGAAGCAGAACTCGCAGCGTCGATCCCCATGGCCGATGACCTGACCGCAGAAGCGGATTCCGGCGGCCATACCGACAACCGGCCGGCGATTTCTTTATTGCCGACCATGATGGCCTTGCGTGACGAATTGGCCGGAAAATACCAATATAACACCCCGCCCGGTGTCGGACTCGGTGGAGGGATTGCTACCCCCCACTCGGCCTCGGCTGCATTTGCCATGGGCGCCGCTTATGTTCTCACCGGTTCCGTCAACCAGTCCTGTGTGGAAGCCGGCACATCCGAAGCTGTGCGCCTGATGCTGGCGGAAGCCGGCCAGGCAGACGTGACCATGGCCCCTGCAGCGGATATGTTTGAAATGGGCGTTAAGGTCCAGGTGCTCAAACGGGGGACCATGTTTCCCCTTCGGGCGACAAAACTCTATGAGCTCTACCGCAGCCATGACCGTTTTGAGAGTATTCCCGAAAAACAGAAAAAGATTTTGGAACGAGATTTTTTCCGGTGCAGCTTTCAAGAGGAATGGGAGCAGACCAAAGCTTATTTTACCCGCCACGATCCCAGGCAGATCGAACGGGCCGAAAAAGATCCCAAACACAAGATGGCCCTCGTGTTTCGATCCTATCTCGGCCAATCCTCCAACTGGGCCAACGCAGGCGACCCTTCCAGAAAAATCGATTACCAGATATGGTGCGGTCCGGCCATGGGCGCGTTTAACCAGTGGGTTAAAGGTTCATTTCTCGAACAACCTGAAAACCGTGATACCGTCACCGTTGCCATGAACCTTCTCTATGGCGCCGCTGTGGTTACCCGTGTAAACTGGTTGAAGAATCAGGGCGTTGTATTGCCGGCCGGCATGGACAATTTTTCGCCCCTGCCACTTGAAAAGATACGGGAATTTCTGGGAAGCTGACATCCGGCAATTTAATCCCATATCGAGGGAAACCGCCTGATATACATTCTTTGTTATCAAATTTGTGAATTTTGTGGCAAAAAGGATGATTAGAATGAAAGTGCACGATAATGCACCCGATCCAATCCCACGGCATCGACAAACTGACTCAAAATGCCGCTGATATTCAAGGTTTTAACATCATTCATATCCAGTGTTGAGGGGTTTTCCTGCGTCCAGTTGATGGGTGTTTCCACATAAAGTTTTTTCATGATTTCAAAGCCCCGGTGATGGGCGGGTTCGTTTGAAATGATGCCTCTTGCAGTGTACAACAATTTGAAATGATTGCCCGGTCCTTTTTCACGCTGAATACATAGTACATACCTTTTGACCAGCGCATCTATACCGTTATTCGGAGCGACATTCTCCTTTAGATCAAAACAAAACCCTTTATCCGAGAGCCATTTTTGCAAATCTTGGATCATCTGCTTTGCATCGGGAATCGTAAACTTCAAGTCAGACACCAAATGTCCCCCGAGAAAGACCGTAAACGCCTCATCAGGGTTATACTGTCTGGCGTATCCGGACTGCATGCCCCCCAATGGGTCCGGCGGTAAAAATTCCCGGGACCAGCGCTTCCATTTGGGCAGGTTGACATTCAATTTTTCGGAAAGTTCGCGGTTCGTAAAAAATTTGATCATGGTAAACCCCGCTAACTTGTTACATTGATATAACAATCATATATTATTCATCGGTAAAGTATCCCAATTCGAAAGACCCGGCGTTGTTTTCCCCCTGGTGAGGGTTCCTCTACCGAAAACGAGAAAAGTAAAAAGTGACTAAATGATCTAAAATTCCTAATTTATTTTTAAATCTCGCACCCAAATTTTATGTAAACGAATAACATGGTATTTTTTTGAGATGTTATCAAGTTAACCGTCATAGTAAGTGTCCACCCATAAATGATTATTTTTACTCAAGATCAAGGCATGTGAAAAAAATAACCGCCCCGTTGAAGTGCCGGGACAAGCCGGCATATAATTGATATTCCACGGATTATTTTTTGAGCATAACACAGAGATTGTGTAAAAAGACCATTTATAGATAAACACCAGTTAAGCACTTGTTATATCAATATGTCAATTATAAATTTATCACCAATTGCTTGCAAATAAATTTTACTTGCATTATGATCGCTAAATTATTAAAAGAGCAGATTTTTCTCCAATATAAAATACGCTCTCATATATTCATTTTTTGCTCTATAAATAATACTAAAATATGACCATCGATGATGGCCTTAAGGTGTATGGATGAACGTTTTTTTGTCAATTTTTTTATCCGCGTTCTCAGGGAGTTGAGTTTAGGGCTTTCAAAAATTGCCAAAGGGAGAACGTATTGACCTTTAGACGTTTCATCCTTATTTTTACCGTCTGATTAAAAAATAACCGTTTACGAATTCAAATAAGAAACGCATCATTGAAACCAACAGAAAATAAAATACCACCCAAGACGCCCATCGCAATCATCGGCATGGGATGCCTCTTTCCCAAATCCTCCGGGGTAAAAGAATATCAGCGGCTCCTCTTTCAGGGTGAAGATGCCATCACCGAGGTGCCGAAAACCCACTGGTCCGGGGAAGATTTTTTCGACGCAGATCCTAAAAAACCGGACTATGTTTACTGCACACGAGGTGGATTTATTTCCCCGTTTTCCTTTGATCCCACTGAATTTGGCATCCCCCCGTCCTCCCTTGAAGCCACCGACACCTCTCAGCTCCTCGGCCTGGCTGTGGCGAAAAAAGCCCTTGAAGATGCCTTCAACAAAAAAGACGACCCGTTTAACCGGAACAGAACCAGCGTCATCCTCGGCGTCACCGGAACCCAGGAACTCGTCATTCCGCTGGGCGCGCGGCTGGGGCATCCCATCTGGCGAAGAGCCCTTGAAGATTCCGGGATCAATCCTCAAAAGACCGAAGAAGTTGTCCAAAAAATATCCGATTCATACGTCACCTGGCAGGAAAACTCATTCCCGGGGCTGTTGGGAAATGTTGTTGCCGGTAGAATCTCCAATCGTCTGGATCTCGGCGGTACCAATTGTGTCGTGGATGCCGCCTGTGCCAGCTCCATGAGTGCCATCCATCTTGGGGTCATGGAACTTACTTCGGGACGAAGCGACACGGTGATCACCGGCGGCGTTGATATGCTCAACGATATCTTCATGCACATGTGCTTTTCCAAGACCATGGTGCTTTCACCCACAGGAGATGCCCGGCCGTTCTCAAAAAATGCCGACGGAACCGTTCTGGGTGAAGGGATCGGTCTGTTTGTTCTCAAACGGCTTGAGGATGCCCAAAGAGACGGTAACAGAATCTATGCGGTGATAAAGGGTCTCGGATCATCCAGCGATGGAAAATCTCAAAGCATCTATGCGCCCAGGGCCGAAGGACAGGCCAAAGCGCTCCAGATGGCCTACGATGAAGCCGGAATCGATCCGTCCACCGTCGAATTGATAGAGGCCCACGGCACCGGAACCCGGGTCGGCGATGAAGTCGAATTTCAGGCCTTAAACGGTCTTTTTGGCAAATCGGGCAACGACCACAGATGGTGCGCACTCGGCTCCGTGAAATCGATGATCGGCCATACCAAAGCGGCGGCCGGCGCAGCGGGTCTCATGAAAGCGGTTCTCTCTGTTTACCACAAAATACTTCCGCCCACCTTGAAGATCGATGAACCGGACCCCAAACTGAATATTCACCAAAGTCCCTTTTACCTGAATACCCGAACCCGACCCTGGTTTCCGAAAAAAGCGCATCCGCGCCGAGCAGGAATCAGCGCATTCGGATTCGGTGGAAGCAATTTTCATGTGGTGATCGAAGAATACCAAAAACAAAAACAGGGGATCTCCTGGGACGGATCTACAGAAATCGTTGCGTTTTCTGCTTCCAATCACAATCAGCTCAAAGCGGATGTTATACGATTTAAAACGCTTGTGGAAGGCAATACAACCTGGAAAGAAATTTCAATAAAGGCGGCAAAAACGAGAAATGATTTTTCCGTCTCGGATCCATACCGGCTGTTGATGGTTCTTGAACCATCAGAGGATGTCACCGGCCTTTTTGACCGTGCCGCCCAAACCCTTGAATCCAACCCTTCAAAAGATCCATGGCAAATTGAAAATATGTTTTATGGCAGCCCCGAACCATCCGGAAAAATGGCATTTATTTTTCCGGGCCAGGGAAGTCAGTATACCCACATGGGCCGTGACCTGGTTTCCTTTTTTCCGGACGCCATGAACGTTCTCGAAAATGCCAACGAAACATTTCAAAGCACCGGTGCTTTAACCGATTATATCTACCCGCTTGCGGCTCAAAACGAAAAAGAGCGGCACCTTCAGCAAGCAACCCTGAAAAAAACAGATATTGCCCAACCGGCCATTGGTGCCGTCAGCATGGCCATGCTGAAAACCCTTCAAAATTTTGGCCTTAAACCCGATGCCGTTTGCGGTCACAGCTTTGGAGAGCTCACGGCCCTTTGTGCCGCAGACTGGATCGATCTGGATACATTTCTGTCGCTGTCCATAACCCGCGGCCGTTTGATGGCAGCAGCCGGTGGGGACAATGATCAAAATAACGGGGGCATGCTGGCAGTCAAAGCACCGCTGAACGAACTTGAAACGTTGATTAAAGACACGCTGACAGACGTGGTTCTGGCCAACCGGAACAGCCCCACCCAGGGCGTTTTGTCCGGGGCTGCAGATGCCATTGCCCTGGCTGAAAAACGATGCAAGGAAAACGGATTTAGAACCATACGGCTTCCGGTTTCCGCTGCATTTCACAGCAATCTGGTCAAAGACGCCCAAAAACCTTTTTCCCGGGCTCTGGGAAACATCGACATTTCGCCTTCGGATATTCCGGTATTTTCAAATACCACAGGCGAGCCCTACCCTTTTGATCCTGAAAAAGCCAGAAAATTGCTGGGCGGTCATCTGTTGTCCCCCGTTAATTTTGTCAGCGAGATTAACAACCTGTTCAACATGGGCGTACGAACCTTTGTTGAAGTCGGGCCAAAATCGGTTCTGACCGGTCTCGTAAAATCGATACTCAAAGGTCAAAATTTTCAGGCCGTCTCCTTAGATGGATCTTTGGGTAAACGATCCGGAATCACAGATCTTGCCAAAACACTCTCTTTTCTTGCATCACTCGGCCACGCCGTGGACCTAAAAGCCTGGGAACAACAGGGACAGGATACGAAAAAACAGCGGATGAGCATACCGCTCTCCGGGGTCAACTATAGAAATCAGGGATCAGGGATCAGGGATCAGGGGCCGGGTATCAGGGGTCAGAGATCAGAGGTCGGAAGTCAGAGGTCAGAAGTCAGAGAACATGAGTTAGAGAGCATAACGCCGGTTATAAAAACTGAAAAAACAAAACAGAACACACCATCGGAGCAACCTGTTATCCGCCCGGAACATTCGAGAATGCGCTCCCAAAACATAAAAAAGAACATAAACACGATGAAAACCAAACCACCCCAAAACAATGTCATGCTGGATGCATTCCATGTTTTGCAAGACGGCCTGAAAGCCATGCAGGCCCTCCAACAGCAAACCGCCGAAACCCATCAAAAGTTTTTAGAAACCCAAAGCCAGGCGACAAAAACTCTTCAGAACATGATGGAAAATACCCAGCGACTGGTTGAAGGCTCTTTGGGGATTCATTCGGACCTGAAAACATCCCGCATTCCCGTTGAATCCACAAAAGAAACTGTATCGGACACTCAGAAAATCTCGGCCGGCGTCCCCGACAGGGCCGACGATTCTAAAACTTCCGATGTTCAAGCCATTTTCCAAAATCAGTCCGAAAATTTCAAGGATTCTAGTGGTTTTGACGCACATCCGACTGAAGCTTTGAATGAAACGCTCAGCGAAAAACCTGCAGCCAAAGACCCGGCACCACCTAAAAAAAATGAAAAACACATCAAAAGCAATCTGCTAAACACCGTAAGCCA
>JBFESJ010000226.1:0-5874 GCA_041548585.1 Desulfobacterales bacterium
AAGACAGTTTCCTGTTTTTTCTTTACGATCCCTTGCCGCGAGTTCATGCGATTTAAAAAAAGATTATCCATGTAGCGATGGTTTAGAAAAACTCCCCGACCCCTGATTTAATTATAATTATTACTTTTTATAATTCTGTCACGATTTGAAATAATCAGTTTAGGTTAATCATTTTTCTGTCCAATACAAATGGGGGCGACGTTAAACTTAATCTATACCGAACTACCGGAGGGTACCCACATGTCATCGAAGAAGACGCGTACTGAGTCCGACAGGCTGGATCAGATTATGGCCGAGATTCGACATGATCGAGAGCGTCAGGAGAAGACTTATCGGGGGCAAGCGCTCAAGATGTTTCAATGGATTTGTGCGCGGTGCGGGCGCGAATTTTCAGGCAAGAGAGTTCGAGAACTCACGGTTCATCATAAGGATCACAACCACGATAACAATCCGCCGGACGGCAGCAATTGGGAGTTGCTGTGTATCTACTGTCACGATGATGAGCATTCTCGGGATCAAGTTGCGGAATGGTATGACGAAACGACGCCGTCTGACGGGCAAGGGCAGCGTTACGGCAACACGCCGTTCGCGAGCCTGAAGGATTTGCTCAAGGACAAAAAGTCGTAAAGGGATTGCAAATATGCCAATGACAATTCTCTGCGAACCATATGGGATCCGAGAGATGCCTTCATGCAAAGGAAGAAGCAAAAAAGTGGCTAATGGAATAACACTTTATCAGAAAACATCTAACTTGGCTCTCACAGACGATAGGCAATCGCTGTAGCTGAAGAACCCGTTTGTCCACTCAAAAAGGATTAATATAATGAATTATCGAGCCCTTGTTTTCGATGATCAAAAAGAGATTCGGCAAATATTGTGGACTTTGTTCGATAACCGAGGATATGAGGTGTTTACTTTTCCACACCCAGGTTTATGTCCACTATCTGAAGCGCAAGAGTGCCCGTGTTCAAAAGACCAAGCTTGTTCAGACGTAATTATATCGGACGTGGATATGCCTTTTAAGGACGGGTTTGCTTTTATTGAAGAACAAATTAACAAAGGATGTAAATGTAATCATATTGCACTGATGTCCGGTGCTTTCACCAAGGAACACTATGCTAAAGCAAATTCATTGGGAATAAAGATATTCAAGAAACCATTCCCACTTTCAGAAATAAAAAACTGGCTGGATCAAATTGAAAAAGACATTGCCCCGAAAAGAGAATTGGCAGATTGGTTTTTAAAAAGAATACCGCAAGATAAGGAAGAATAGCATATCGAGGTTTTTTATGCGGCAACCAAACGATAATTATATCAACAAACTGATAGAAATGGTGAATACCAGCCCCTATCCCCGGCACCTTCGAATGCAGCTGGTCTCGATTTCTGTGGACCAGGCTATGGTGAAGCTTAAAACCGAGCAATGCCATTTGCAGCCATTTGGGATTGTTCATGGCGGCGTGTTGGCCACACTTGTCGATACCGCAACGTTTTGGTCCGTATTTCTGAGGCTGCCTGAAGATGCGGGTTTGGTAAATATCGATCTCAAGCTCAACTATTTAAAATCAATAAGTACGGGACTCATGACCGCACAGGGGCGCTGCATCAGGGCCGGTCGATCCATCAACTATGCCGAAGCGAGTGTAAAAGACAAAGAAGGGAACCTTATTGCCCATGGGACCTCAACCCTTATGGTATTGCCGGGAAAGGGGATTCGGGTGGGAGCCAAGAAGTTTCTCGATCAATGATATTCAATACAGCCAATTGAATGATGATTACCAAATTGCCAAAAGGTCTAACAATTAGGAATAGCAAGCCTTCAGACCACCAGCGAATTATCTCTGTGATGAAAGACTGGTGGGGGGGAAGAGATCTGACGTGGATGTTGCCGAAACTGTTTCTTGTGCATTTTTGCGATACATCATTTATAATCGAAAAAAGTGAAGACCTCATGGCTTTCTTGATCGGCTTTCTATCACAGTCGAAACCCAATGAGGGCTATATTCATCTTGTCGGGGTTCATCCCGATTATCGCGGTATGGGGCTTGGAGAATTTTTATATCATCGGTTTTTTCAGATTTGCAAAGCAAATGACCGCGACACGATCAGGTCTTGCACATCGCCCGTGAATAAAGGATCCATTGAGTTTCATAGAAAAATCGGATTCAATATGTTGAAAGGGAATGCTGAAGTTGACGGGATTCAGGTGTCGTTGGATTACAATGGTCCAGGTGATTCGAAAGTATTGTTTGAAATAAAAATTTGACGGCTTCGTAAAAAGTCCAATTTCTGCGTTGTGCTTCATTTCGTGTTTACTGCAGCGTACATAAATACGCCTCATTCCAAGAAAATTGCGACGCCTTGAACTTGAACTTTTTACAAAGCCGTCTCAATTTTGACTTTTTACGAGTTCATCAAATATAGAACCTCTAGATACATCTAATTAAAAAAAGCAAGCAGGGAAAAATAAAAAATAGTTGACCGGACACTAACTGGCATTTGGAACGACGAATTCTTGCAGAGGCAGCTCACCTGTGGATTTAAACGGAATCGTTGAAGGCATGGCTCCCTTTCCAAGGCGAAGATGTCCTGTGAGCTTGTATTCAAGCTTTTCGGTTTTCGCCAGACCCCGAAGCACCGTCACGACGTCTAATACCGATGAATACAGCGTCATGGGAATTAGGGCCGTTTCATAAGAAGGAATATTTATTTTAACGCTGGCCACGCCGGTGGCCAGCCGTTTGCCGTTGAGCTCCAGATCGCCATTGAGACCTTTGATTTCCAGTGGGACCTCATTGGTGTTAAAGACGCGTATTTCGATGGTAAAAACCGATTCAAAGATCTTTATTTCCTGAACGTTAAAATTTGAAAGGGTTATTCGAGGGGTTTCCAGCCGTTTACCCCATCCCGCACAACCGGATAATATCAAAAGAATGAACATTAATCCGCTGAATAGGTTTATGTATTGCCGCAATGGAATCATATCTTTATCTACCTTTCCATGTTTTATAGAACAGCTTTCAGCAAAAAATTAATCATACCTGAAGTTGTTTTTAACGCCGATTTGTTTCAAAAACCCTAAATATTTGAGGGGTCGGGGAGTTTTTCTCCTAAATCCTTGAATATAGCGAAATGGATGATCTTTTATTAAATCGGATGCTGTTTGAGTGGCTTAGGGATCGCTATAAAAAACAGGCGCATACCGAAATTGTATCTTTAAAAGAATTTTAAAATACTGCAGAGACCCTATGGATATTTCAAAGATAGTTTCCTGTTTTTTCTTTACGATCCCTTGCCGCGAGTTCATGCGATTTAAAAAAAGATTATCCATGTAGCGATGGTTTAGAAAAACTCCCCGTCCCCTGAAATATTTACTAATTTTCTAATACAATGACTATAGGATAACAGGGGTGTTGTGTCAACGAACCAGTGTTAAAAAGGGGGTTTTCTACCCGCAAATTTGGCTAAGGCCTTTCCTATTTGTGCTTCGGTGAAGGGTTTGTGAATGATGTCATTGACTCCTGCGGCATATCCTGCCTTATTTTCCTGACCCTCTTTCTGGGTGGTTATCATGATAATGGGCAGTTCGCTTTTGCTGTACCATTTTCGGACGGCTTTGGTGAAGTCGATGCCGCTAATATCGGGCATAAACAAATCGGTGAGAATCACATCGGGTTTTTCTTTTTGGACCCATTCCAGAGCCTTGGCGGGAAATTCAAACAGAAGCGATTCGCATCCCAAATTATAAAGCACGGTTCTGTAAATGTTCAGAATCATCTTGGAGTTGTCCACGGCAAATACTTTTAGTGTCGCTTTTTCTTTTGCTGCCTTTTTAGGCATGATCTCTTTGGCAAGATCATTGTGTCCTGCGTTTTTAAGGATTCTCGCAAAGTAAGATCGGACGTCGGGGTGGGCCTTGTCAAGCATATAATCGATGGCCGGACCTTTAAAATAATCCTCTTCCAAAAGATCCATAAAAATAGTGTTGCATTGGGAATCGATGATGGCTGCTATGATTTTCAATGCTTCCAGATTGCCGGATCGGATAAGATTCCGGATGCCGCCGGCAAGGGCGGCGTTATAGTGGCGGTCGATGGCTTTTGCTGCTGCATTTCGAACGTTATCATCGGGGTCATCCAAACCGGCGGTCAATGTGTAAACCCCTTTATCCAGAGGCAATCTTCCCAGGGTTTCGTAGGCTGCAAACCGGACATTTGGATCTTCAGGCTGCTGGTGAATAAGCTTTCGGATGGCTGAAATGGCTGCGCTGTCTCCGATGTCACCGAGTACATTCAAAGAATGAATCACCAAGTCGCGATTATTAAGAAACAGATTCTTGATCAATATACGAATACTCATCACGCCGACTCCGCCGAGTTTTTGCTTCACGACGGCGTGTAAATGCGCGTGTTGCGATCCAAGTGTTTGATTGAGAATTTCCAGTGCTTCCGGAACCTGGGTTTTGGCAACAATGTCGATGATCATACGATCTATTTTAAAGTCTCCGCCAAGCTTGTCTCCCAGTTTTCGTATGGCAGAAGGTGTCGCAATTTCACCTAAGGTATGTATGGCTGCGACAACAACCTCCCGACTGTTTGAATTGAGGTGCTCGCTTACAGCGGCAACCGCGGAAAGATCTCCGATCATTCCTAAAGCGATGATGGCCGGCTCAATGATTTTAACATCTGCTTCGTTTGCCAAGATGCTCAATAAAACCGGTACAGCCTCCCCAAGCCGGATTTCTCCGGCCGCTTCCGCCAATAATCCCCTGATCGAAGGTTCTTTTGTTTTCGATAGCAAATCCAGAAGGATCTCCGGACTATCTATAATTTTTGAAAACAGGGTCTCTTTGAGTTGAGGGAAAGATTCGGTTACATCCGAATTTTCAGCGATGACGCCTGCCAGCAGGGGAATGGCAAAATCATCCGCTGTCCGACTGATTTCAAATAAGGCTTGCTTTTGAGTTTTTGGACCCACGTGACCAAGGGCGGAAAGAACGAGTCTCGCCTTGATCAAGTCCTTTTTCTTGATGTCGAATCGAATCTCGTCCAACAGATCCTGTTCATTGATTTTCGCCATCCACAATTCCTTTTTCTTGGCAGATAAAACCCATGAATTATAGAGTTTAATTCTACACGGCCCTATTGTCCGGATATCTTTTGAACGGCTTCCAAGACTTTGCCCATGATGTCGTTTAGATTTTCTTCACGAAGGTTCAAAAACGCCATGGCCGTATCGTCCATCTGATACAACGTTCCGTCTATACCGAGTCCCAGACCGGTCATCATGGCGATGGCATCTGCGACATGGACAATATAGGCCAATTCGCTGCTGTTTGACTGGGAGGGGTGGTGGTGATACCTTATGGCAACGGTTAGCGGCTCCGGTATATTCCAGTTTTTGCAAACTTCAGATGCAACTTCCGCATGGTCAAGATCTAAGATTTTCTTTTCGGCATCCAGAAAGGTGTGTTCACCATCAGCCATGAATTTTTCAAACAATTCCCATCGTTCCTTAATATATTGATCCAAAATGAGCTTTCCGACGTCATGGATGAGGCCTGATGTGAAAGCATCGTTTGATAACGCCGGTTCTGTCTTGCTGGCGATAATCCTGGAGCCAAAGGCGACCGCCAGGGAATGTTTCCATAGGGCCCCTGAATCCAGCCAGTAGCCAGCCAGTTTGTTACCCAACAAACCGGCGGTACCGATCACGGTTAAAAGTTCTACCAGTGTTCTATGCCCGAGGATAACCGAGGCTCTCTGGATGGAGGTAATTTTACCGCTGTATCCGTAATATGGAGAATTGGCAAGTTTTAGGATCTTTGCGGCAATGGCTTGATCGGTTTCAAAAAGATTTGCGAGTTCCTTGAAG
>JBFESJ010000227.1:0-5822 GCA_041548585.1 Desulfobacterales bacterium
CCTTTGTTTTCAGCCGCAGGTTTAAAAAGTGCCGAAGCCAGCTCACCCGCTGTACGCTTGTTTTCTTCATTTAAAAAAACTTCACCGGGAAGCGCCCCGTAAACCACCCGGCTGTCTTTATTATCCGCAAAAATCAATTTAATAAAATTTTGAATTGCCAGACGACTGTATCCCTCCTTGCCCTTGATCCCGGCAATGGCGACACCGACAGCCGGTTTGTCCCACAGTTTTTCGATATGGGCATAAAATGACAGCCCTCTGTCGAGTAAGGTTTTTAGGGATGCATTGATGCCCAGAAAATAGGTGGGTGCCGATACGATCAATGCATCGGCCTCCAACATGGCCTTTAAAACAATGTCTAAATCATCATCCAGAACGCAGTGCTCTTTTGTGAAAAGACACTGGTAACATCCCCGGCAAGGGAGAATCTTGAAATCCCGAAGACGCAAGAGATTCAACTCATGGGGAATGGACAGTTGATTGCTGATTTCTTTGGCCATGATTTCGCAGTTGCCGAGCTTTCGCGGCGAGCCGATAATGCCAAGAATTTTTTTCATAGATATTACCTCAGGTGTGTTTAACTGGTTAACTGGTCAAGTTTCCTACTCTTTTATTCCGCTTTCCAAAGCGTAGGCTCTCCGAGCCGGAGGCTGTAACATTATCTGATGTAAAATGGACAGATCGTATTTAAGGCTGAATGTTAAAACAGCCCCTTGCTATATATCAATATTTATTTTATATCCAAACATTAAATGAAATCAGATGGATTTTTTAATATGAATGCCCAAAAACCAAATATGTGTGTCGATATCGGGGGGATAGACATAAAAAATCCGGTAATGACGGCATCCGGCACTTTCGGATATGGCAGTGAGTTTGAAAAACTTATCGATTTAAATCGCTTGGGGGCTATTGTCGTAAAGGGCTTGTCCCTTGAACCCTCCAGGGGGAACCCACCGCCGAGAATCGTTGAAACACCCTGCGGCATGTTGAACGCCATTGGCCTTGAAAACGTCGGTCTGAAAACATTTGTAAAAGAAAAGTTACCATTTTTGAGACGTCTTGACACGCCGATATTTGTAAACGTTTACGGGAAAAGTACAGAGGAATATGCCGAACTGGTCGATCGCCTGGAAGATGTTGGCGGCATTTCGGGCATCGAAGTAAACATTTCATGTCCCAATGTAAAATCCGGCGGAATGGCCTTTGGCGCTTATTCCGAATCCGCCGCTGAAGTTGTCGGGGCGATCAGAAAACAGACAGTCAGACCGCTGATGGTCAAACTTTCTCCCAATGTCACCGACATTACCGAAATCGCAAAAAGCGTGGAAGGGGAGGGTGCGGATTCCATTTCCTTGATCAATACCATTACCGGGATGGCAATCGATATTGAAACCCGACGTCCAAAGATCGCCAATATCACCGGCGGGCTTTCCGGGCCGGCCATAAAGCCGGTGGCGTTGCGTATGGTCTGGCAGGTGGCTCAGACGGTCAACGTTCCGGTGATCGGTATCGGCGGCATTATGACGGCAGAAGATGCGTTGGAGTTTTTGATCGCGGGCGCCGTGGCGGTTCAGGTCGGCACCGCCAATTTCATCAATCCGCACGCTACCGTGGATATCATCGATGGAATCGAAGTCTTTTTGATGGAGAGGAATATTCCTGACATCGCGGATATCATCGCTACACTTGAAGTATAACCCGTTCATTTGCTTAGTGCTCTAATTCATACATAGAATAAAAAAACCAAGTTATAAATACGTAACCGTATTTACGAATACATGTACTTGGCAGTATCTGAAAGGAGAAAAAAATGAAAAGACTACTAATTATAATATTGGCTGTTTTCATGATGTCTCCCGCGGCTGTTGCAAAGCAGGTCGGTAAAGTGACCCTTCCCGACAGCCTGATGGCCGGCACGGATGAATTGCTTTTAAATGGTGCCGGTTTCCGCAAAAAACTCTTTATCAAGGTTTATGCCGCAGGTCTTTATTTAAAAGAGAAGCAAACAGATCCCCAAAAAATCATGGATGCAGATATACCCATGGCCATCCGAATGCACTTTGTTTACAGCGAGGTTTCCAGCAAAAAGCTGGTGGATGCCTGGAATGAAGGGTTTGTAAATGGAACCGGTGGAAACATTGCGCCCATTCAAAAAGAGATCGACACATTCAACGCTTTTTTTTCCCAAAAAGCCAAGAAAAACGATATCTACGATATTATCTACATTCCGGAGCAGGGGGTGAGTGTTTATATCAAGGGGGAATTGAAAGGGACGATTAAAGGACTTGCGTTCAAAAAGGCCGCATTTTCAATATGGCTGGGTGAAAAACCGGCGGATTCAAAGTTAAAGAGAAAAATGCTTGGGCAATAGTGTAAAAAAATTAGGTTATTCTCCAATTTAGTTGGAGAAGAGGGTCCAAGGACTCAAGGGTTCAAGGGTTCGAGTGAAATGCTAAGGAGTTACAAAGAGTAGAAATTAAAAGGTTTTGCTTAAGGGGTTGTTCAAGCCCCTTAAGCTTTGGTGAAAAAATATCAGGCGGTTGCCACCACCGGATTGGCTTTCAAATATTCAAGACGGTTGAGTCCGTTGATGTAAGCCTTCACACTGGCGGTGATGATGTCTGGGTCCGCCCCGCGGCCGAGTGCAACCAGGCCGTTTTCTTTCAAGCGTACCGTAACCTCGCCCTGGGCATCCGTACCGCTGGTAATGGCGCTTATGGAAAATCTCAGGAGTTCGGATTCTGTTCCCGTCAGTTTGGCAATACAGTCATACGCCGCATCGATGGGGCCGTTTCCGTATCCCGTACCCTGAACCGGCCTTCCGTTGATGAAGAGTCTGACGGTTGCCATGGGAATGACGGTGGTACCGCTGGTGACATGCAGATATTCCAGCTCGAAAATTTCGGCGGTCCTTAAGATGCCTTCCGTAACAATCACTTCCAGATCTTCGTCAACAACGTGCTTCTTTTTGTCGGCCAGTTCCTTGAATTTTTTGAAAACGAGCTTTAATTCTTCGTCGGAAAGATCGTACCCCATTTCCTTCAAGTGAGAACGAAGGGCGTGTCTTCCGGAGTGTTTTCCCAGAATCAACTTGCTGGCGCTGAGCCCCACGGTTTCAGGCTTCATGATTTCATAGGTCATGGGATTTTTCAGAACCCCGTCCTGATGAATTCCAGCCTCGTGGGCAAAGGCATTTGCGCCGACAATAGCCTTGTTAGGCTGGACGATAATACCGGTTATCATGCTGACCAGTCGGCTGGTGGGATGAATCAGCTCTGTTTTGATATTGGACGAAAACGGCATGTAATTGGGCCTCGTGTGAAGGGACATAACGACTTCTTCCAGTGAGGTGTTTCCGGCCCGTTCGCCGATGCCGTTGATGGTGACTTCCGCCTGTCTCGCACCGCTGTTCAGCGCTGCAAGGGTGTTGGCCGTGGCAAGGCCGAGGTCATTGTGACAGTGAACACTCACAACAGCCTTATGAATATTGGGGGTATGGTCGATCACATACTTGACCAGGTCCGCGAATTCCATGGGGATGGCGTATCCGACGGTGTCCGGAATATTGATGGTTGTGGCGCCGGCCTCAATGGCCGCCTCAAACACCTTGCAAAGAAAATCCCGATCACTGCGCGAGGCGTCTTCTGCCGAAAACTCGATGCTGTCGGTAAGGCTCTTGGCGTATTTGACCGATTCCGAAGTGGTTTTGAGAACCTGGTCCCGGGTCATGTTGAGTTTGTATTCCATATGGATGTCGGATGTGGCCAAAAATGTGTGAATTCTGGGTTTTGCTGCGTGCCGGACAGCGCCCCAGGCGCGATCGATATCGGCTTTTGACGTCCGTGCCAGGCCGGCGATCTCGGTTTTTTTGAGTTTTCCGGCGATCTTGGAAACCGCATCAAAATCACCCTCAGAAGCTGCCGGAAATCCGGCCTCCAATACATCTACGCCGAGCTTTTCCAGTTGAGTGGCCAGGCGCAGCTTTTCTGCGGCATTCATGCTTGCGCCGGGAGATTGCTCGCCGTCTCTCAACGTTGTATCAAAAATAATGACTCGTTCTTCCATGATTTTGCTCCTATTCATAAATGTGTTGATACCTGAATACAGGTAATATTGAATTTTACGATCTTATCTCTAAGCTCTCTGAGGAAAGGGCAAAATGCGAACGAGCATACGCCGCAGGACAGGGTAAGAAAAACGTCCCGCGGCATTGATTCCATCGCTTTTTTTATAAATTTTATGCATTTTCATAATGATAGATTTTATCATTTATCATTTATCATTGCGAGCTTATACTGGAAGCTGTCGGCCAGTGCTTGCCAGCTCGCTTCGATAATATCTTCGGAAACACCGATGGTGCTCCAGATATGATCATGATCCCTTGACTCAATAAAAACCCTCACCCTTGCCGCAGTTCCCTTGCGCCCGTCTATGACCCGGACTTTAAAATCGATCAGGCGCATGGCGTCCAGATCCGGATAAAATTTGTCAAGCGCCTTGCGAAGGGCGTTATCCAGTGCACTGACCGGACCATCTCCTTCGGCGGCGGTGATTTCGTCTTTGCCTCCCACCGAGATCTTGATGGTGGCATGGGCTGTACAGGGGCGATCCTCGTCTTTTTCGATGGTGACCCGAAAGGATTTTAAATCAAAAAGCGGCTGAAACTGATCGGTAAATTTCTCGAGCAGAATCTTGAAGGATCCGTCGGCGGTGTCAAACTGGTATCCATCCTGTTCCATTTGTTTAATTTCTGTAACAATCTTACGGCTGTCAGCTCCGTTGGCCCCAAGCTCGATCCCAAGTTCTTTGGCTTTGTATTCGATATTGCTTTTTCCCGAAAGATCCGACACCAGCACACGGCGTCGATTTCCTACGAGTTCGGGCTCCATATGCTCGTATGCCCTTGATACTTTCATGATCGCACTGACATGAATTCCCCCTTTGTGGGCAAACGCGCTTTCACCCACAAATGGACGGCTGTTCAACGGAATCATGTTGGCGGTTTCACTGACAAACCGGGACAGCAATCTCAGTTTTCCCATATTTTCCGAGGAAACACACGGGCGGTTCATTTTTAACTGAAGGATCGGTATGATCGAGGTCAAGTCGGCATTCCCGCATCTTTCTCCATATCCATTGATGGTTCCCTGAACCATCACCGCACCGGATTGGACGGCTTCGATGGAGTTGGCCACGGCCAGGCCGCTGTCGTTGTGGGTATGGATTCCGAGCTTGAATGGAAGCGAATCCTCTTTTGCAGCATATTTTTCCGAAAATGCTTTTCGTACCTCATCCATAATCGATTTGATTTCAATGGGAAGGGTTCCGCCATTGGTGTCGCACAGCACGATGAACACCGCGCCGGCATCGATGGCGGCCATCAGTGTCTTTAGGGCATAATCCGGATTTGCTTTGTACCCGTCAAAAAAGTGTTCGGCATCATAAATCACTTCCCGATCGCCGTTTTTTAAATATTGGACGGAATCAGTGATCATGGCAAGATTTTCTTCAAGGGTATTGCTCATGACCTGCTTGACATGCAGGTCCCATGTTTTTCCGAATATGGTCACCGAGGGGGTTTTGGCCTTAAGCAGTGCCTGCAAGTTCGGGTCATCTGCAGGGTCGATACCGGGTTTGCGTGTTGATCCGAAGGCCGTTATCCGGGCGGTATTGAATTTTTTCTTCTGGGCCAGATCGAAAAATTCCATATCCCTGGGATTGGACCCCGGCCAGCCGCCTTCGATGTAATGTATGCCGAAATCATCCAGCCTTTTTGCGACCTGGATTTTTTCCTTGGCACTAAAACTGATATTTTCTCC
>JBFESJ010000228.1:0-5812 GCA_041548585.1 Desulfobacterales bacterium
GTTATTCTGACAATAGCTATAAACCGCTTTCAATGATGGACGTATAAACTTAAAGCAATAAATAACAAAAGGGCTTATAAGTAGTTGGTATTACATATAAGCCCTTTATTGTATTTTGGAGGCGGCAACCAGATTCGAACTGGTGAATAGCGGTTTTGCAGACCGCTGCCTTACCACTTGGCTATGCCGCCATAAAAAAAAATGGAGCGGGAAACGGGATTTGAACCCGCGACTTCGACCTTGGCAAGGTCGCACTCTACCACTGAGTTATTCCCGCTCAATAGTATAATTTTCATAAATTTATTTTCAGATTTTGTCAATAGAAAAATTTACACCTGGAGTAGCCCCCTGAACTTGATAAAATAATTTGCACCCGACCAAACCGTTAAAATAAGGGCAATCCATAAAAATATCGTCCCTATTGCGTGAAAATCAATGGTAAAATGTTGAAAGTGTATCATCAAGGGAATGATGGCCGCGATCTGAAATCCGGTTTTGTATTTCCCAAGGCTGGATGCAGATAAATCTTTACCCTTTTGTGCGATGATACTTCTTAAACCGGTTACGGCAATTTCCCTTCCAATAATAATGCAAACTATCCAGGCCGGAATCCATCCCAAAGCGCTCAGCATAATAAAAGATGTCGAAACCAGAACTTTATCGGCAATCGGATCCATAACCTTCCCGAAATTAGAGACAAGCCCTTTTTGTCTTGCAAAAAAGCCGTCCAGGAAATCGGTGATTGCGGCTGCGCTGAAAATCAGTGCAGCAATAAATGAATAGAATTTGTTCGGGGACAAAAGTAAAATCACAATGATTGGCACCGCAGCAACCCGAAATAGAGTCAAACTATTGGGATGGATTAATATTTTTTTAATTTGTCCCCTGGAAAGCATTTTTTGATTGCGCTTTTTTAGTATTGATATTTTATTTATTTGCCTTGTTCCAGTCATCCAAGAATGCCTTGAGACCTTTATCGGTCAGTGGATGAGCGGCCAATTTGCTGAGAACATTAAATGGAATAGTGGCAATGTCCGCGCCCATTAATGCAGATTCCAGCACATGGAGCGGATTGCGAATACTCGCAACGATGATTTCGGTATCAAATGCGTAGTTACTGTAAATCTCAACAATCTGTTCAACCAGCAGAAGACCTTCCTGGGAAATGTCATCCAAGCGGCCGATGAAAGGGCTTACATACGTCGCCCCGGCTTTTGCAGCCATAAGCGCCTGAAGTGGCGAAAAGACCAGTGTTACATTTGTTTTAATCCCCTCTTCTGAAAGTGTTCGTGTCGCTTTTAAACCATCCACCATCATGGGTATCTTTACCACAATATTATCATGGATTTTTGAGAGGTCGCGGGCCTCTTTAAGCATCCCGTCAGTATCGGTACTGATAACCTCAGCGCTGATAGGGCCGTCCACGATTTCACAAATCTCTTTTATAATCTCTTCAAAATCTCGACCTTCTTTTGCAATCAGGCTGGGATTGGTTGTAACGCCGTCAACCATCCCCATGCTGTGTGCCTCTTTAATTTCGTTGATGTTCGCAGTATCGATAAAAAACTTCATGCAAAAAACCCTCCTGTTTAGTATATTGGCAATTCATTTATTTGCTTGTTTTTCTAAAAAGTTATCTTTGCATTCCTTGCTGCAAAAATATAAATCCTCTCCTTCAATATTTAAATGCACGCCGTCTCTTTTGGTGAAATATATTCCACAAAAAGGGTCCTTGACCATGACATCGTCGATCTCACCTGTTTTTTTATCAAATGCCATTTTTTGAGACGACTTCTCTTTAAGCACCCAGGATTTCAAAAACCTGTAGCACAGATATAAAAGACCCAATAAGATTAATAATCGCATCTATACTCAACAATCCTTTGCTCGTTTTCATCCAGAATATCTAACAGATCTTGCATATCTTTTTTTAAAACTGGATGGACAATCGTAGGATCTATATCACAGATCGGTTTTAATACAAAACGTCTTTTGTGCATTCTGGGATGGGGAATAACCAGCCCGGATGAATTTGTTACGAGATCATCGAACAAAACAATATCCAGATCGAGAATTCTCGGACCGAATCTCACAGGATCATCAACGCGTCCGGCATCATGTTCGATCAACTTCAGTTTTTTTATCAGTTGAAAAGGATCAAAGGTGGTTTCGATCTTGACAACGACATTGATAAACCAATCCTGGTCTTTATAATCTACGGGTTCGGTTTTGTAAAATCTTGACCATTCCTTGATCCGTACATTATTGGCCCTTGTCAGGGCATTGATTCCATTTTTACAGTTCAACAGTTTGTTCCCGATGTTGGAACCGGCCCCAATGTATGCGGTATGAACTTTCATAATTCAATTAATACAATCGCTCCGCGATTCTATACAACGTCCCGCTTAAAGCGGAACTCTAAAAAAAAAGAAACTCCCAAACGATCAATTTATACCGCCGCTTTTCGACGCTATATAATCCGTCAAAGTAAGATTCCAGGGTCCGCCGATTGAAAATCAGGAATCGTCTTTCCAGGCGTCCTCGCAGAGTTGTGCCCTGTAAATGATGCGAGCATCCCCTTGAAGATATATATCGTAATATTGGCCTTCTTTTTCTTTGAAAAAGATATCAAGATATCCCCCGCTCCGCGTCAGTACATTTAACGGAGAATTTATTTTCATTTTACGAGCCATGACTATCGCACCGGCAGCCGCCCCCGTACCACAGGCCAACGTTTCATCTTCAACCCCACGTTCATAGGTGCGAATCGAAATCGTATTGTCTTTTAGCGGGCATACGAAATTGACATTGGTGCCCGCAGGAGCAAACAAATCGTGAAATCGGATCTCTCTTCCCACCTTGACAATATCGGCATCGTCGATCCTGTCCTTTACAATCACGACATGTGGAACACCGGTGTTAATGCTGGAGATGGAAAGCGAACCGTTTTTAAGGTCGATGGTATAATCCGTTTTGAGTTCCAACGGATCCGTCATTTTGACTTTAACACGCTTGCCGATGATCTGAGCGTCAACAATTCCGGCCATGGTTTCAAAAGACATATGAGACCCTGCGATATCATTTAAATATGCAAAGCGCGCAACACACCTGGCGCCGTTTCCGCACATTTCCGCAACACTGCCGTCGGAATTAAAAAATCGCCACTTGAAATCCGCAGTGTCAGTGTTTTCTACGAGTATAAAACCATCGGCCCCGACGGCCATTTTTCTGCGACATACTTTGGCAATGAAATCTGACAGGCCGGTTTCATCGACAATTTTATTGCGGTTGTCAATGATGATAAAGTCGTTACCACTGCCACTCATCTTGTAAAACTCGATTTTTCTCATGATTATCATTAAATCTTTCTTTGGCAAAACACCAAATTCGGAATTAAAGTATAAATTTATTTACCACTCATCCCTCAAGAAACGAAGGAATTGATTCTCCGGCCACCAGATCCTGGTAACTCTCGCGATCCCGAACAACATAAAATCTGTCATCCTTTACCATGACTTCAGCCACCCTCGGCCTGGAACAGTAATTGGAAGACATGGTGAAGCCGTAAGCACCGGCACTCATTACCGCAAGAAGATCGCCTTTCATTACATCGGGAATCTTACGGTCTACGGCCAGGAAATCCCCGGACTCGCAGATCGGTCCCACAATATCTGCCGTTATCAGCCGACCTTCAGTGCCCACGACCGGCTCAATGGCATGAAACGCGCTGTAAAGTGTGGGGCGCATCAAATCGTTCATGCCCGCGTCAGCGATAATAAACTCCTTGTCTTTACCGGACTTTCTGAACAGAACCTCTGTCACCAGTATGCCGGCGTTACCGACGATAACCCGTCCGGGTTCCAGAATAAGTTTAAGCTGAGAGCCTTTAAGAGACGCCACAATTGCTTTGGCATATTCGCGGGGATGGGGTGGCGTTTCATCGTCATAGGTTATTCCAAGGCCTCCACCCATATCCAAAAATCGAATTTCGATTCCCATTTGTCCCAGCTCACCGATCAGATCTTTTATGCTTTCCAGAGCTTCGACAAAAGGTTCTGCATCTGTAATCTGCGATCCGATATGGCAATCAATACCCACAATATCGATGTTTTCGAGCCGGCTCGCGACACTGTAACCGTCAACGGCGGACGCTTTATCGATGCCGAACTTGTTTTTTTTCAGACCGGTAGAAATATAGGGATGCGTTTTTGGATCAACGTCAGGGTTTACCCGAATCGCCACGGGTGCTCTTGTTTCTAATAAGCCTGCCCGTTTATTGATAAGCTCGAGTTCCTCGAGGGACTCGACATTGAACATTAAAATGCCTGCTTCAAGCGCGTAGTCTATCTCATCGACGCGCTTTCCCACACCGGAATAGACGATTTTATCCGGTGAAAAACCCGCTTGTAAACCGCGATACAATTCTCCGCCCGAAACAATATCGAGTCCACTGCCAAGGCTTTCAAACAGTTTTAAAACAGCCAGATTTGTATTGGCCTTTGCAGAGTAACACACGAGTCGATCCAGGCCGTCAAAGGCCTCGTTAAAAATCAGAAAGTGGCGTTTTAACGTCGCATGGCTATATAAATAGAATTGTGTACCGATATTTTCGGCAATCATCCGAACCGGTACATCTTCACAATACAATTCATTATCGCGATATGTAAAATGATGCATATTATTCCTGCTTGTTTCTTAATAAGTAATTTATTCTTTCCTATAGTGGTAGATATCGCAAAAAGTTTGCTGCATTCATCAAAGTCAGGCTTCACGTCTTTTCAGGGCAACCATTTTTTCTCTATTATTACCTCAATTTCTCTGGTTCGCTGTTCAGTTTTTTTTGAAAACTCTTCGTTCATTCTTAAAAACTTTAGATCACTTCCAACTTTAGCTCACTTCAGGCACTTTAACTTTTTATGTTTTGTTCTCCGGATACTTTGGTGGGTGGCCTGGGTGGTGCCTTTTTGCCACACCCCGAAAAGACCGGCGCCAGCAAAATAGTAACAGAACATATTAAAACAAGACCCTTTTTAAAACGTTTTTTCATCTTTGCAATTTTATCTTAAGTTCTTTTTCTGCTGCCTCTATAGCAGCCTTTACGCACTCCGATGCCGTCCCTCCAATGGATTTTCTCCGATTTATCATCTGATCGATGGTCAAAATATCGAATATGTCCTTTTGAATATGAGATGAAAAGGATTGTAACTCTTCCAGGGTGAGCTCATGAAGCTCCTTTTTCTTGCTCGAAGCGTATGCCACCGCTTCGCCCACACAGCCATGTGCCTGGCGAAAAGGCATGCCGCCGGCCACGAGATAATCCGCCATATCCGTTGCATTTAAAAATCCCTTGGATGTTGCCTGCTGCATGGCTTCCTGATTTATCTTCAGTTTTGGAAGCATTTTTATATAAATTTCAATGCATCCTGTTAATACGTCTACGGTATCGAACAGGGCGGTTTTGTCTTCCTGCATGTCCCGGTTATAGGACAGCGGCAATGACTTCATCATCGTTAAAAGGGAAATGAGATCCCCCAAAACACGCCCTGTTTTTCCCCGCACCAGTTCGGGCACATCCGGGTTCTTCTTCTGGGGCATAATGCTGCTGCCCGTGGCAAAGGCGTCCGGAAGCTCGATAAAACCGAATTCGGATGAAGACCATAAAATAAACTCTTCTGACATGCGGCTTAAATGGACCATGCAAATACTTGCGGCGGATATAAATTCAATGATAAAATCTCTGTCTGAAACCGCATCGATACTGTTCGCCGATACTTTGGGAAAATCGAGAAGTTGTGCCGTGTACTCCCTGTCA
>JBFESJ010000229.1:0-5805 GCA_041548585.1 Desulfobacterales bacterium
ATTTCAGACTGGTATAAACGCAGATATGACGTTGACATCGATCCCGACACCGAAGCCATCGCCACTATCGGCGCCAAAGAAGGAATATCCCATCTTATTCTTGTTACCATTCGCCCAGGAGATGTGGTGTTCACGCCGAACCCGACCTACCCTATTCACCCTTATTCTGCGATTATATCCGGAGGCGATGTAAGGGGAATACCCGTCGGTCCTGGCAATGATTTTTTCGATAACCTGATGCACGCCACACGGCAGACCTGGCCGAGGCCAAAAGTTTTGATTATCAGCTACCCGCACAATCCGACCACGGAAGTCGTGGACCTCGAGTTTTTCGAAAAAATAGTGGATTATGCCAAAGAACACGACATCATGATCGTCCACGACTTTGCCTATGCGGACCTTGCGTTTGACGGCTATGAGCCGCCTAGTTTTCTTCAGGTCAAAGGCGCCAAAGACGTGGGAGTGGAATTTTTTTCACTCTCCAAGAGTTACAGCATGCCGGGCTGGCGGGTGGGTTTCTGTGTAGGGAACAAAGAGGTTGTGGGCGCCCTTCGAAGGATAAAAAGTTATCTGGATTATGGAATTTTCCAGCCGATTCAGATTGCATCCATCATTGCCTTGAACGGACCGCAGGAGTGCGTTAAAGAAATCTGCGACACCTATAAAATGCGGAGAGATGCACTAATATCCGGACTCCAGCGTGTGGGATGGGAAATAGAAAGTCCAAACGCGACCATGTTTGTATGGGCCAGAATTCCGGACAAAGACATAGAAATGGGATCCGTAGAATTTGCAAAAATGCTCATTAATGAAGCCGGCGTGGCGGTTTCACCGGGCCTGGGATTTGGCGAGTACGGAGATGAATACGTACGGTTTGCCTTGATAGAAAACAATATGCGCATCAACCAGGCCGTAAGGGGTATTCGGAAGATCATGTAACTCTAATCGATCGGAAGTACTATGAGAACAATCCATGTGGGTTTGCTTGGCTGTGGTACGGTGGGTACAGGCGTTGCGAGGATTCTGATTGAAAACAGGGATCTGATTCTTTCCCGAGTTGGCGCCCTTTTGAACCTGAAGCTCGTGGCTGACATTGATCAGGAAACGAACCGCGGTATCCGTTTCGACAAAGGTGTCTTTATCAGCGATGCCTTTAAAGTGGTCGATGATCCTGACATTGATATTGTTATCGAAATGATCGGCGGTGAAGGAATTGCTAAGGATCTTATTTTAAAAGCCATCCATAACGGCAAACCGGTTGTCACTGCAAACAAGGCCCTCTTGGCCGTCCACGGCAACGTTATTTTCAGATCCGCCATGGAACACGGCGTGGACCTTGCCTTTGAAGCCAGTGTGGGAGGCTGCATGCCCATCATCAAGTCCTTGCGGGAGTCTCTGGCTGGAAATCATATAAAATCCATGGCAGGAATCCTTAACGGAACCTGTAACTATATCCTGTCCCAAAGCACCGAAGACGGCAGTAATTTCGAAGATGTACTCGCGGAAGCCCAGAAGAAAGGGTTTGCCGAAGCAGATCCGACCCTGGATGTTGAAGGTATCGACACTGCCCATAAACTCGCCATTCTGACCTCTTTAGCTTATGGCATGGAAATCAATTTTAACGATATCTATATCGAAGGAATTTCAAAAATTACTCCCATGGATATCGAGTTTGCCGGGCAGTTCGGTTACAGAATCAAGCTCCTTGCCATTACCAAGGATACCGGAGGTGCCATTGAAGCCAGGGTCCATCCCACCATGATCCCTTTTTCCAATCCCCTCTCGGGTGTCAACGGGGTCCTCAATGCTATCACCATTTCCGGCGATGCCATCGGCGACATGATGCTGTATGGATATGGTGCAGGGATGATGCCCACCGCCAGCGCAGTTGTGGGGGATGTTGTCGATCTTGCCCGAAATCTTTTATCGGGCTCAACGGGAAGAGTGCCGTTATTGTCCTTTCAGATGGGTCATATTCGCAAAATCCCGATCCTTCCCATGGAAAAAACACAAGTACATTATTATTTTAGATTTTCCGCGTTGGACCGGCCCGGAGTTTTGTCAAAGATATCCGGGATTCTGGGCAATTATGACATCAGCATCAAGTCCGTACATCAAAAAGGAAGAGGGACCAAGGATGCGGTCCCCATCGTCATGCTCACCCATCTTGCCAGAGAAGCGGATGTACAGAAGGCTTTGTCTGATATTTACGACCTCGACGTGGTCAGCGATCGACCGGTGCTTATACGGATTGAGGATGAAAATGGAGAAGATTGAGTAAAGAATCCGGACCCATCTTAGATCCCGCCAACGCGGGAGAACCTGGCCCATCTTAGACCCCGCATTGCGAAGGAGGACCAGGTTTTTTATGAATGAGTAAAGAAAGGTGAGGTAATATGCATATTGTTTGTTCCGATCTGGAAGGGGTATTTGTCCCGGAAATATGGATCAACGTCGCTGAAAAAACAGGGATTGAAGAACTCCGGCTGACAACACGCGATATCTCCGACTATGATGTATTGATGAAAAGACGTCTCGCGATTCTGGATGAGAACGGTCTTAAAATAGACGACATCAAGGCAGTGATCGCCACAATGAACCCCCTTGAAGGGGCGGTGGAATTTTTGAACTGGCTCAGATCGCGCACCCAAATCATTGTTGTTTCTGACACTTTTGACCAGTTTGCGCGCCCTTTGATGGAAAAACTTGGATGGCCGACCCTTTTCTGTCACACCTTATCCATTGCGCCCGATGGGATTATCACAGATTATATTCTCCGGCAGAAAGACGCTAAACGGGAAGCGGTGATTTCCTTAAAAAGCTTGAACTACAACACCATAGCTATGGGCGATTCATATAATGACATCACCATGCTCAAAGAAGCGGACAACGGTATTCTTTTTAATCCGCCGAATAATGTAAAAAATGAGTACCCGGAATTCCCGGTAACGTTCAGCTATGAAGAGCTGAAAAGTATTATTGAGAAAATCCTGTCAAACAATATAAATCAACCGAAAATAAAAGGCTGAAAAGCTCAAAATAAAAATGCTGACACATAAAACCACAATCCGGGTGAGATACGGCGACACAGATAAAATGGGCTTTGTTTATCATGCAAACTACTTCAGATGGTTTGAGGTCGGTCGATCCGAAATGTTCAGGTCCATGGGGATTCCTTACAAATCCATCGAGTCAAAAGGTATTTTTCTTCCTTTATCCGAGATGCATTGCAAATTTAACTCCCCATCACAGTATGACGACATTCTGCTTATCGAAACGTCTATCGATACACGCTACAAAGCGGGTATGAAATTCGATTATAAAATATTCAGTGAAGACGGTGAAAAACACCTTGCCAACGGGTACACTAAGCATGCGTGTATGGATAATAACGGACGTGTGGTGCGACCTCCCAAATTTTTAATGGACATTATTGCAAAAAATTCTGATGCTGATTGACATTGCAAAATTTGATCAATGCCGTCTCCTTGTTGTCGGAGATTTAATGCTCGATGAATACCTCTGGGGTGAAGTTGATCGGATATCCCCTGAAGCACCGGTACAAGTGGTCGCTATCAAAAAAGAGGATTTTGCGCTGGGCGGTGCCGGTAATGTCGTGAACAATGTTGTGGCACTAGGTGGAAAAGTGTCAGCCGCGGGCGTGATCGGTACCGGCCGAAACGGAAAGCTTCTTCTCAAAATATTTAAAAAACTCGGCGTCGATACCACTGGAATTGTCCAAGAGTCCGGTCGGACCACCACCCAAAAAACCAGGATTATCGCCGCCAATCAACATGTACTCAGAATCGATAGAGAAACACAACAAGACATATCCATCACGTCACTGGAAAAAATCACTCGATTCATAGAAGATAAAATGCCCGATATCGATGTGATTTTGATTTCCGACTACGGCAAAGGATTGATTACCGAGAGCATGCTTTCGCGGGTGATCGCTTCTGCAAAAAAACACAAAAAAATGATCATCGTCGATCCCAAAGGACTCGATTTTTCGAAATATTCAGGCGTATCGCTTCTTACGCCGAACAAAAAAGAAGCGGCTCTGGCTTCGGGAGTGGAAATTATTGATGAATCAAGTCTTGAAAAAGCAGCACACAAAATTCTTCAAAATATCGACATCGATAAGCTTTTGATCACATGCGGCAAAGACGGAATGGTTCTTTTCGAAAGAAACAAAGACCCCTTCAAGGTCGAGGCTGTTTCACGGCAGGTTTTTGATGTTTCTGGCGCCGGTGATACGGTCCTTGCAGTATTGGGGCTGACCATTGCATCAGGATGTTCAATCAACAGCGGGGTGGCTGTTGCCAATACCGCTGCTGGAATCGTTGTCGGCAAAGTTGGAACCGCAACCGTTTCAAAGCAGGAACTTGTCTCGGCCCTGAAATCCCATGAACATGGCCTGCCGGTCAAATACAAAGATTTTTCGGAGCTTCCGGCGCTCATGGAAGATCTGAAAAAAAAGGGGAAGCGGCTGGTTTTGACCAACGGCTGCTTTGATCTTTTGCATGCGGGCCATATCATGCTCTTTTCCGAGTCAAAAAAACTAGGGGATACCCTTGTTGTGGCCATCGATGATGATGAATCCGTAAAAAAACTGAAAGGGTCGGGAAGACCAGTGCTCAATGCAAATGAGCGGTGTAGAATTTTAAGTGCTCTAGATGCTGTGGATTATGTCGTGATTTTTTCCTCCCATGAACTAAAGAAACTGATTGAAATCATACAGCCGGATGTTCTGACCAAAGGATCCAACTACACGTCCAATGAAGTATTCGGGCGTGAACTCGTCGAAAAGCACGGGGGGCGAGTGGAACTGATTCCGGTTACCGAAAATATTTCCTCCACCCGCATTATCAATAATATTAAAAGAACCAGGCAGGATTAATACTTCCGGATAACGTGTCATTCATACAGAAAAATAGTGACGGTATTATACTCAAGGTCTTTATCCAGCCCCGATCCTCAAAGAACGTGATTTCCGGACAGCATGGCGACGCACTGAAAATCAAGCTTACAGCGCCGCCCGTGGATGATGCGGCCAACAAGATGTGTGTTCAATACCTGGCGAAATGCCTCAAAATCCCTAAGTCCTCCATTGAAATCATATCCGGTCACACAAGCAGAACCAAGCGGCTCCTTTTGCGGTGCAAAAATGAAAAAAATGAATCCGATGCCGAGCAAAATCGGATAAGATCTTTAATTTCTTCGCTATTAAACCTCAAAAAAACAGCTTGACTTATTTTCTATATTTGGTTAATTTTATTTTTTAATTTCTTTGATGCGGGGTGGAGCAGTCTGGTAGCTCGTCGGGCTCATAACCCGAAGGTCGTTGGTTCGAATCCAGCCCCCGCTACCAAGAAAATCAAGGGGTTACGATTTCAGGTCGTAACCCCTTTTTGCTTCACCAATAAAATAATGGGGACGTCCATGATTTTATGCGTTTCTTTTTCCGCCGGTTGTGCTATATGATTTTCCATGCCAAGAAAAGCGAGAATCGATGCGCCGGGAGCGCTGCACCACATCATCGGCCGTGGAATCGAACAGCGAAAAATATTTCTCAACGATCGTGATCGTAATGACTTTGTCCAACGGCAGGAGAGCATTTTCACCGAAACAAACACCTTCTGTTATGCCTGGGCACTGATTCCCAACCATTTCCACCTGTTGTTGAAAACGGGAAGTGTTCCCATCGCTACCGTGATGAGGCGCCTGCGCACAGGCTATGCCGTAAGGTTCAACCTTCGCTATCATCGCCACGGGCATGTGTTTCAAAATCGATACAAATCC
>JBFESJ010000230.1:0-5728 GCA_041548585.1 Desulfobacterales bacterium
AATGGCAAGTTAAATTAAAAGAATTATAGTCTAAAGTTTTTAGTTATTTTCTTGGATGGAACTGATCGAACAAAACCCATGTTTTCAGATAAAAAGTCGATATAATCATCCAAACTTCCTTGTTGGCTCAAATAACGTGCAGCATTGAAAACCTTCCCGCGGTTTTCATCTTTTGCATCTTCCATCATCTCTTGTTTTTCATGGTCACTTAATATTACTGAGCCATTCATCTAAAAGGTCCTCCTTGCCAAATATTTTAAAGTATTCCCTCACAAGTTGCATGTCTAATTTATCTTTGTGCAAAGCAAGTAGCCTTTGTATGTCCGGAGCGTCAATCAGGTAACGATTTTTCGGATCATTGTAAATCGCCTGAATTTTAAGGCCGATTAAATCTTCGGGCAGTAAGGTTTTTACTTCATATTCACCATCAAAAACCTCCTTTTTTACGGCTCGCCTCATCATTGCTTTCGTATATTTTCTTCTGGCTAAAAGGAAATCGACCTGCCCAAACACTTTAACCGGTGATAAATACGAGATAATTTCATCACTACTGAATTCTTGAAGCTCATAGCCCAAATCAGTCATAATTTCATGGATCGTTGCCCTGGATTCTTCGAAAACGAGAAAATCAATGTCTTTTGTAAATCTGAATATATTCATCGTACTTAATGCCAACCCGCCGGAAAATACAAAATCGATCTTTTGCTCATGAAATTTTGCTATCAGTGTTTTTAAAACCTCTTTCAGGTTCATAATCTGTACCACATATTTGTAACCTAAGCTGAGCGTTTCAAATTTTTGAAATGTTTAATTTAACAATATTTTTAAGGTATTCTGACATCTTGAATTTCAATAATTTGAAACCCTGCGGGATTTCCAATCTCACCGCATCTCCCCGCAAGCGGGATCTTCGAACTGCGTCAGATGCCGTTCCGCATAGACGGCTATAGCGAAACAACATCTTCCTTGTATCTGAGGTAAACTTGAAAATCGCTCAAGTTAGGTGTAAGCGTTATTGGTGATCGGTTATGCGCAACAGGTGATCAGGGCTCAGGGATATAGGTTCAGGACAAAACTGTGAAAACGAGTCATCGGGATGATGCCTTACCTGAATTTTACACGAGTTGGAGGCTTTCATATGCAAGGCACTTAAAGGCGAAGCCATAGTGAACTATTGCGAGTCCATAATAACGTAGCAGATGAAGGCCTCCAGCTCGCCCTTTGGGTGAAAATTGATGAGAAAAAAAGGGCATCATCCGATTTACCATTCGGGTAAAATGAAAGAGGATATGATTTTTCTTAAACCCTCTTTAATTAAGTAACTTAAGATTCTCATTAATTTTCATGCAAGATTCAGGTCTTGAGACAATCTTCATACCCAACCAACTTGGGAAAATACTTGGTGTATATACCTCTGTCTCTGGTAAGAATGGCATCGCACTTTGCCGAAGCGAACCCTCCAATATAAAAATCCGACAGGAAATGTTTTTTGAGATTCAGTTTTAGGCCACACTGAGGGCATTTTTCTCTTTTTTTTCGTTTTAAATATCTCATCCATGCTTGGGCTGCGGCAATGACAGAATCGACGCCAAGAGGCTCTATAGTAATTTTGTGTTCTTCCAAAAACTCGTCCAATAGCTTTGTGTTTGTTTTAAATTGCGGCATCAGTTCCGCATACACCACCGAGGGCGCAACCAGATTCTCTCTTCTTGCAAGAGCAGTGTATAACTTGTCCTGAAAGCTTCTAAATTCATCTTTTAAAATATCAATCAGGCTAACGGTATCTACACAAACTCTCAATTTACTTTTCCTCTGACTTCATCCATATATTCCATTGTTGTGGGTCCACCTTTAAACCTTCCACACCATTTTTCCCTGACCTTTGCGATTGGGTCAACAACGAGGACATATTTTTGCCCCTCTTTTTTGATATCGACTTCAGTTCCAGGGACAATACCCAGCTCCTTTCTTACTTTTACAGGAATGGTTACTTGATATTTTGCAGTTACTTTAGACAATTCCATCACCCCCTTGAGGTATACCTTTTATAGGTTATAAGTATACCCAATGCTCGATTGCCTGTCAATTCCTTTTTTCTCAACGCACAATCTATCGAGACTTAAGCTTTTTTGTGACGCCCTTCGTACCATGATGCCTTTGAAAAGTGTTCAATTTTGTTCAAGTTCAAGTCGAAGATCCCGGACTTTGAGCGGGAAAGGCGAAAATTTTAACCATAGGAATACATACCGTATTTCGAAGATTTACCCGCCAAAGTTCGGTGGCGGGTTAAAATTTGAGTCTGACGCTGTAATTGGACTAAAGATGGTTTTTTTCAAAGGTTTCACGATGTTTAGCGCTTAAAGCCAGCAGCATTTCTTCTCTTTCTGCTCGCACCTGGTCTTTAATTCGCTTGACATGGCCCCTGCCCAACCCCTTCACTTCACAGCCAAGTTCGAAATAGCGCTTGATTTTATCGTCATCCAGTATACCGAAGCAGTCGATGATCGCCAAAGGTCCGCCAGCCATCTCGACGACCTTATCGGGGTTCAAATCTAAATAATGCTTATGCCTGACTGCGAAAACTACCGCGTCTGTTCCGCTTAATGCCTGTTTTAAATCTTTCTCAACATGCATATCGGAAAGTTTGTCCTGGTTGCGAAAGAACCTTTTGAGGCTATGTGTCGAGGAGGGGTATTCATCCTGCTTTTCGATTTCCCACCAGTGCTGAACGTAAGGATCATGTACCCTGAGTTCTGCTCCCATTTCCGTAAGTCTGCGCACGACCAATTCAGATCCGCTGTATCGGGTATCTCCAACGTCTTCCCGATAAGAGGCGCCAAGGATCAGGATTTCGGCAGCCGCCAACGGACGGCTCATGTTTCGGAGTGCATCGCGGGTGAGTTGAGCCACGTGCAATGACCTCGTATCGTTAATATCAATGGCAAGCGGGGTAATTTTGAAAATGTCGTCTTCGAACCCGTGGATATGTCGGTACGCCCAGACTCCCAACCCACCGTCTTTGGGCAAACAGTATCCACCGATGCCGGGTCCAGGAAAAATAATGTTGCTGTGGGTGGGTCGCACCCTGATGGCCTCGAGAACTTTGATAAGGTCTACGCCATTTCGCTCGGCAAACAGGCTCCACTCATCGAGAAAGGCCAAAATCGTCGCCCGGAAGCTATTTTCCACGATTTTTGCCGTTTCCGACTCGATGGGCCGATTTAATACCGTAAGCGGATATTCCTTTGTATTAATGACTTCCTCGAGAAACTTTACCACCCGGTGGGTGGCCGCCTCGTTGATTCCGCTACAAACCCTCCAAAAATCGCGGATACTGGCCACGTAATGTTTGCCCGGCATCACCCTTTCAAAACTGTGGGCCAATAAAGGATCCGTTTCAATTCCGCGTTTGCGAAACACTTTTCTCATAATGGGATATGCCACCTGCTCGGTGGTGCCCGGTGCCACGGTTGTCTCAATGAGAACCAGTGCATTGGGATCAATGTGTTCGGCGATGATCCCCAAGGATTCCTCCAGTGCATTCATGTCGGTCTGCCCGTTTCTGACATTCCCTAAAGATTCTTTCAGATAATCACACTGAACGTCCACAACCACAACATCCGCAAGCTTCAGAGCATCGTAAGTGAATGTGGCCATAAGGCTCTTTTTCTCATTCACGCATCGCCGGATCATCGGTTCCACCTCCGGGTCCTCAGCCTGCACCGGGGGCACGCCCCTGTTCAGTAACGGAATCTTCCAAAAGCTCCGCGTACTCGGCCGCTGCATTCCAATAACAAACTTTGCGGGATTTCCTTTTTCATCTTCAGTGTCAGCCACCACCGCAGCCATGACTGCACCCACAAATCCGACCCCCATGACCACTACGATCTCACGACCCAGTTCGCGCTGGTCACGCACACGTTCTTTTAGCCGTTCGAATTCCTCTGTGTAGTCATCCGGCTCGGGCAACTGAAATTTTTCACCATCAGGACTGATTGAATACTGCTTCATTAAATTGGTCCTCCTGTTGTGAAACCTTTGAAAAACATCTCCTTTTGTCAAATTTCTGTATCCGTTGGTGCATCCTGCCAACGGCCGACTTCAGAGACATTAATGATAGGCTATAGATGATAGGTAATAGGTTATTGTTTAATAGAGATTTTGGTACTGCCTGCTTTAAACGGCCGGTAAAGCGGATCACCCAATAACACCATTTTCCATGAAAGATAAGGGATGCTTATTGTATAACATTCGGCAAGCGTCAAAACGCCATCCACCAATAATCCAAAGAATAGTTCCGGCAAAGGAAACGAATTGACATACGGTTCTGATACCGGACCTATGGTTGCAGCAATCCCTTTTTCAAGCATCTTCTTGCACCAGACACTACTGTTTTTTCGCTTTAAAGTCGTACACTCACTGCTTGCGATATGGTAGCCGATTGAGCCTGGTTTCCATTTAAACGCGTCCACGTAATTGGCCCGACTGTACCAGCCGCAATAAAGGGCTGCATCAGGGCACTGGCCCGGCTTAAACAAATCTTTTTGATCATCCAGGACCACCGGTAAACGGCGACTTTTTTTAACCCGTCCTGCAGCAAGGTGTATCGATCTGTCATAAAAGGCATACGCTGAAAGTTTCTTATCGCCGGGCTCAGGCCATCTTGCATCAAAATAGGCAATACCTGACAGCCCTTTTTCTTCGGTTTTTATGCTGTCATCAATCATTCGTTTTACAGTTTTAGTATCAGGACCGTCAAGCCGGCTCACCATCAGAACATGTTCTTTTTTAATGGGAAGGGTTCTGTCCTTAAACCCTAAAAAATATGGATTTAGAATCCATCCGGATAATGGGCAACCCTTTTTCAGGACAAGTGCAATTTCAGAATCGAGTGAAGCCTGTTGATCTTCTTTTCCTAATTTTCTAATCTTCTTATTTACACCATTCAGCTCTTTTTTTATGTCATCTCGAATCTTCTTCTTTTCTTTCCCAATATTTTCCAGCTGTTTTTTAAGTACGTCCCTTTTTTGTTTTAGCGCACGTATTTCTGATTTTTCGTCTGACCTTATTTCAGACGGAGCAACCTTTAGCGGAAGCCCATACATTAATACTAAACAGCGGATTCGGAACACGAAACTATTTTGTTCTAAATATCTTCTAACCGGCGTTGCCACTTTAGCTTGGTAATCGATACGGCTAATTGTTTCTTTGTCGCTCACCCGAACCTCAACGAGGTTGTCAGCGGGAATTTTCCTTTTACTCATATAATATTTTGCCGTATCAATACTTTTAGGAGAATTATTATTTGCTATGACAAGAATTTCTTCAGGTTCAAGGGCATTACAAAAATTCGGCAACAGGCAGAGTATTGCCAGCAGGAGCAATATTTTATGGTAGTCAATGATTGCCATCAACGATGTTTGTTGGCAGATCGAGGTAGGTAATAGGTCATGGATTATAGGTTTATATGAAAATCATACAAAGTTTAAATAAGCGGATGAGACCTTTGAAAAATGTTTAAATTTGTCCAAGGCCAAGTCGAAGATCCCGGACTTTGAGCGGGAGAAGACGATAATTTTAATCGCCCCAGTACGATCTGCCGGCCTGTGCCGGCACCTTCACGGGGACCTACGGGGCAGGCAGATATACATTGAGTATTTCGAGGATTAAAATTTGAGCCTGACGCTGGGATTGGGCAAAAGGGAGCGTTTTTCAAAGGTCTCTCGGA
>JBFESJ010000231.1:0-5694 GCA_041548585.1 Desulfobacterales bacterium
TCGGAAGCCATGCGGGTACTTTTGGATTATTATTGGCCGGGCAATGTCCGCGAACTTGAAAACACCATTGAACACGCCGTTGTGCTGAGCAAAGGCCAACGCACCGAGGTAGGACATTTGCCTTCAATTCTGATTAGTGGTGATGCCCTTTCTCCGGCCGCCGGCCTTAAAAGATCCCGCAAGACCATCGAAGATAACGAAAAAAAGCTTCTCATCGATGTGTTAGAGGAGTGCAATTGGAACAAAAGCCAGGCAGCCCTGCGCCTGGGTATCAGCAGAAGCAGCTTGTATTCTAAGCTTAAAAAATATCAAGTCTCCAAGCCCACCGCCCTTTAGCCGGAAGTCCTCAAGGTTGATTCAACGTTTATGTGCGATGCTCCAAGGCGTAAATCAACAGATGACAAAATAATTGACTGTCATTTACCTTCCCATATTTAAAACTTTTCAAAATCCGTCTATAGCTATTGTCAGAATAACATTCCGATTCAGCCGCCGGATAATTTCGTTTAGGTCGGCAAGATCACGCCAAAGGCGGATAAATCGGAACATATTTTTGGCAACTGCTATAAAACTGTGTGGTTTTCAAAATATTGAACGATTTTCGTACACTTCCAAGTCCCTTTTATTACAAAGAAATATTTATGTGCATCCCCACATTGTCGACAATTTATACAGATCAGGCCACTGATTCGGAACGGGTGGTTTCCTTCAGAAGGAAAATTTTCAGGTCAAACGGATCACAACGTTTAAAATATATAAATATTTACATATAATTCAAATTGTTAGGCCACTCTCTTTAAATCTTTAGAATATTTTTCAATAATCTCAAACGAATGCACATCATGGCATCCCGTTTGCTACTATGAAAAACAGCAGAAGAACTGCAATGAAATATCCGAGGAATACTTTTTTATGCTTGTCCACCAATGTTTAAGACTCCATGTGGAAAGCTGCAGTAAACGGATTTGCTGTTGCAATTGAAACCCATGAGGAAATCTATCAGCGTCATCGCAACAACAGCAGTATTCATATCGCAATTTCTAATCAACGATATGGTGCTTGCCAAACAAAATCAAAAGGATCGTTCAAGTCCCACAGGCGCGGCGATATCAAAGGATTTTAACCTTCACTATACCGGAAAGTATTGTAAGGAATGCCATGAAAAAATTCCCCGGCCGGGTGGTGACCCATTTTTAAGATTTGGAGGCGATTTCAATAAATTATGCGGAAAATGCCATAACAGCGCTCAGGGGAATTACCCGCATCCGGTAGACATAAAGCCGTCTGCGGGCAAAAAAGGCGGTATACCTAAAAGCTTTCCGCTGGTTGACGGGAAGATATCTTGTAAAACATGCCATGATTTATATCTGCAGTGCCAGGAGAGCTCGAAAAGTAAAAAGATGACCTCACTACGGGGGGCACCGTTTAAGAAAAGAACAGACTTTTGCTTTAATTGCCACAACAAAAAGAATTATGAGATGCAGGATGCGCATGATCAAATTGATGAAAAAGGAAAGATTTACGCAAATAAATGCCTATACTGCCACGTGAATATGCCGGATTCAATAAAAGATGAATTTAAGGATATCAAGCTCGTGAAAAATATAGAAGCCGTTTGTCAGGGATGTCATGTCATTGCCGGAAATCACTCCGGAAATTTTAATCACATGGTTAAACCGTCTGATAAATATTTGAAAATCATCAAAAATATGGAAGTAACCTTCGGCATCAACATGCCACTGGACGATAAAGGAAAAATGTCCTGTATGACCTGCCATAATCCACATGAAAAGGGTGTCATTCCGGCTGATAGGCCGGCGGCAAAGGGCGCGGATTCGAAGTATAGGCATCGTTTGCCGAAAATACTGTGTATCGAATGCCATAAGGTATAAACCATACGATCAACACTCAAGGGGGGTAGAAGGTTTGGAAGCAACAAAAAAATATCTTACATTTTCCATATATGTTGCCGTGGTGTTTATTGTTTTAACCTCCGGTTTTCGGGCTGAAGCCGCGGACAAAGAAAACTGTCTCATGTGCCATAAATACCGGTTCATCGGACGGATCGACGAAAATGGCAAAAAGATAAATTATAATGTTGACGGACATATGTACACAAAAAGTGTTCACAGAAACGTCTCCTGCAGAGACTGCCACACCAACATTAAAAAACTGCCACATGATCCGGTGACCGAGGAAGTGAATTGCGCCAATCAGTGTCACGTCAAGCCGCCCTTTGCCGAGGAAAACTTTTCCCACAAAAATATTATAGACAGTTATAATGAAAGCGTTCATGGAGTTAAATCCGAAGATTCACCGGAATTACAAAAAGCAAAACCCTATTGCAAGTTTTGCCACCTCAATCCGATTTATACCCGGGTTGATGAAAAGAGAATCGCTTATGAAGAAACGCTGGCACGCTGCCAGAACTGTCATCAGAAAAATGGGGTGACTCAGGCATACAAACATATGACCCATCGCCTGAGACATAAGACATCCCGCTCACCCCAAGAGATTGTGTCGTTGTGTTCAAAGTGCCATCAGGATGTCGATTTAATGAAAACATTAAACGTTTCGGATGCGAGTATGACAGCCGTTGAAACATATAACCATTCGATACACGGCAAGGCGGTGGCACTGGGATCCCAGGAAGCTGCCGATTGTATCAGCTGCCATGCTTCAAATGCACTGCATGACATTTACAAGAAAGACCATGGAACTGCCACTGTGAACAAAGAAAACCTCAAAACAACATGCAAGCAGTGTCATAAAAAAACAAATGACCGGTTCATAGAGATTGCCGTGCATTCAAGTATCGACCGAAATACTAAACCGGCATTATTTTTTGCCAGTTTTGGCCTTAAATTGGCGTTGTTCGCCACGGTATTCGGACTTTTGGGTTTACTGTCTCTCGAAACTTACGCTCGAAAAAAGAATGGTCTGAAATGGCAGATAAGACGCGGAACGACGTGGCGGGGTAAATCAAAACGCTAAATAAAACCGTGTAACGGCTTTATGAAACTCCCGAAGGTTTACCATCGGGATCTAATCCGCCACACAGCATCGGCGGACAAGTAAGCAAAAGGCTTGGCCGCCTCTGGAGGATTTATCCGCCTCTGGCGGGTTTACCCGCATTATTTTCGGCGGGCTAAAATTCCTATCCCCGCAGCCCCGAAAGCTGGATTTACGTTTCACTTCAACAAGCTACGGGGTATTTCGGAATTTTTGCCACAAGCCTCCGGGTTGAGGCATTTCACTTTCGCTTTGAAAAGGATTTTAACTGTTATTTGAATTCATCCCGCGCGGTAAGCAGCGGGGAATTGAAATTTAAAGTAACATTTTAATATAATTAGGAGATTTTATGACAACATCATCTGAAGCGATTGCAATCAAAGCAAAAGACACCTCAATTGCCGAGGACGACTATTTTACATATGTAGACGGCGTAGGAAACATCCCCAGAGATATTTATCGACATGTTGAATCCGACCCCCTTGGTGACCTGCCCCGCTATTCTATTCACATCGTCATACAGCACTTTTTGGTTTTTACGACGTTTATTGTCCTTGCGGCAACGGGGATGACCCTTCATTTCAGTGATCTTTTCTGGGCGCCGTACGTGATATCGTTGTTCGGCGGTGCCGACATGGCCCGGTTAATCCACCGAATTGCCGCCGCCGTGATGGTCTTCGCAGCAACGTATCATCTGTCTACCGTTATCGGAGGATCGCTTCTCAAGCTTTTAAAAGGTGAGTTTGACTACAAACGAACTCAACTTCCTCGAATTAAAGATTTTTATGATTTGATCCATGACATAAAATACTTTTTAGGCTTTAAGGATTATCGGCCCAAGATGGATAAGTTTATGTACAAACAAAAGCTTCATTACCTGGCGATCTTGTGGGGGAACACGGTACTCATATTCGCAGGATCATCCTTGCTGTTCCCTGAAATAACCGCCAGGATCTATTCCGAGGCCGCTAAATTCTTACCTGAGATATTGGTGAAGGTTTTCTCGGAGACCATCGCAAATCTTTGGCCGCTGCCGGCTTTTTTTCAGGATTTTGCCAGGTTGATGCACGTTGATGAGGCGATTATGGCGCTGATCGTGGTGGCGTTCTGGCACCTGTCGAATGTCCATCTGGTGCCGGGTCGATTTCCGCTGCAGTGGACGTTCTTAACCGGGAGGATCACCCGGGAGCATCAAATCGAGGAGCATTTTCTAGAATATATCAACAATCTCAATGAAATACCCGAAGAAAAAGCGTACATGCGAAACCTCTTGGAGGAAAAAGGATTCGGGATCAGGGTAAAGGTGTCGGTCGAAGATTTACCCAGAATTTACTGATAAAAATATGAACATTAATCCGAGTATTTTAGCTGTCCGAATGAACATGTTTGGATGCGATTTTTCGTAAACCTAAATTGAGCGATTGTCGAGGTTGCCACATATACAAGGAAGATGTCGTTTCACCATGGTCAACTTTTAAAATTAGAAATGCTCAGCTCAGGGTAAAATATTCGTCTTTAAGGAGGTAAACATCAAGTGCCTGGAAAACCTGAAAGAACAGATCATCCCATATTTGCATATCTCATAGGACTCGGCGTTGTCACAATGATGCTGGTCGTACTGGCAGGGGTGTTGTTTCATTTTACATTGTCACCTCATGCACCTGAAATCATAACGCCGGTCAAGGCAAAACTGTTGCCCGTCGAAGAACATTCAGTAATATTGGCAGAAGCCCGAAAGCATGAAGAGTTTGAAATACACCGGCATTTTCATAATATTGTCGAGTTTCCGAAACTTTCTGAAAATAAGCGTCCGGTATGCTTCATTTGTCACTCTGATTATCCCCACAGCAAAAACAAGAAAGTCCGGTCTCTTTTAAACATGCACACCCAGTATTTTGCTTGCGAAACCTGTCACATCAAAGAGGATAAGGATACGAAAGTGGTGTATCAGTGGTATAACCCTTACGATGACAATCCCAAGGGGCCATTTTTTGGCACGCGTTATGATGAAGAAACAGGGAATCTTGTCGAGGTCGAGGACAAATTTTCCAAAATTGCACCTTACTTTAAAAAAGCTGAGACCCTTTCGTCTGCAATTCAGATGCAGGATGCACCTTTGGCCAAAGATTACATGAGAGTAAGAGACACGCTAACGCCCGAACAAAGAGACGGGGTCAAAATGAAATTCCACGTAAATATCAAACCCAAAGGGCATGAATGCAATATCTGCCACTCCAAAAAGGGTATTTTTGACTATAACAAACTGGGGTTTAGTAAAAAGAGGACCGCAGATCTGGAACAGTTGAATGTCAAGGGATTGATAACCAAATACGAAAGTTTTTATCTGCCCAATCTTTTTAAATAAAACGCCATATCACCTGAAACTCGAAAGCATGAAATGGAGGATTTTTTATCAAATAAGGATCGCGGTTTGATCCGAACAAATCTTGCTTTGATTTGTCTCATCGTTATCCTTTCTGTAACGGTCATTCCAAATGTTTGTTCCGCCCAAGACTGTAGTAACGTTGAATTTCTTTTTGACATCCAACCAAATGCCGATCAACCCAGCGATATCTCCATCGGTCCCAATGGAGACATCTATCTGGTGGATGGTGTTAATCATCGAATCATCGTTGTTGACAGCCGTGGGCGGCCAAAATTCTCCTTTGGCCGCAAAGGCAA
>JBFESJ010000232.1:0-5590 GCA_041548585.1 Desulfobacterales bacterium
GACCAGACACGTAGACACCGAAGTGAAACGAGAGAGAACACCTCGTGAACACGTATATATGTTTTCAATAAAAACACCCCGTTCCTTCAATTAACTTTTTGCTGAAAAGGAATATCGTAAAAAAGGACAGTCATGGACAAAAACGAATTTATCAAAAAGATGGACGTCAATGGAAAAGAATTTAGTTTCGTAGATATCACACTGCTGGAGAAAAAGGGAATTGCGGATATCAAACGACTCCCGTTTTCCATCAGAGTACTGGTAGAGAACCTGTTAAGAAAATTCGACGGCCGGACGGTGACGAAAGAAGATCTCATAAATATCGCGAGGTGGAAAAAATCATATGACGCGCCCGTGGAAATACCGTTTCATCCGGCGCGTGTACTGATGCAGGACTTTACCGGCGTTCCGGCGGTGGTCGATCTGGCTGCCATGCGGGATGCGGTCAAAGATCTTGGCGGAGATCCCATGAAAATCAATCCCTTGGTTCCGGTAGATCTGATTGTTGATCACTCCGTTCAGGTGGACCATTACGGGACGGCAGATTCTTTAGAAAAGAATGTCGCCAAAGAATACGAACGGAACGGGGAAAGATACGCCCTTTTAAAATGGGCCCAGAAGAGCTTCGATAATTTCAAGGTCGTTCCGCCGAATTCCGGGATATGCCACCAGGTGAACCTTGAGTATATCGGTCATGTGGTGATGGCCCAAGAACAAAACAGCGGCTGGACAGCGTATCCCGACACTTTGGTCGGCACCGATTCACACACCACCATGATCGACGGCATCGGTGTTGTGGGATGGGGAGTTGGCGGCATCGAAGCAGAAGCCGTCATGCTGGGACAACCCTATTACATGTCGATCCCCCAGGTCGTGGGTGTCCGCCTGGTCGGCGAACTCGAAAAAGGGGTTACGGCCACCGATCTCGTACTGGTCATCACCCAACTTCTCAGAAAACACAACGTGGTTGAAAAGTTTGTCGAATATTTCGGCCCAGGGATGAAAAAGCTCACAATTCCGGGGAGGGCCACCATTGCAAACATGACCCCTGAATACGGTGCCACCATGGGTTTTTTCCCTGTGGACGAGAAAACCGTGGAATATCTTAAACTCACGAATCGAGAAGATCGAGCCGTTCTCACGGACACATACACCCGCGCCCAGGGTCTCTTTTACACCGGCGATGAAACGCCGGAATACTCTGAAGTGATCGAGCTGGATCTTTCCACGGTAAAGGCTTCGGTGGCCGGTCCGGCCAGACCCCAGGACCGAATCGAGTTGCAGGATTTAAAAGGCAAATTTGCCGAGGTTCTGGGATGTGAATATGACCGAAATGCGGAAATCAGCGCCATGTCCACATTTCACGATGAATCGGGCTGCCAGACCGCCAGGCCGTCGTACTGCAAACCCATTGACGATAAAACGTGTGCGGTGAATATCAACGGGAAAGAAGCAACCATCGGCAACGGGAGCATTGTGATCGCTGCCATCACATCCTGCACGAACACCTCGAACCCTTCTGTCCTGCTCGGTGCAGGGCTTCTGGCCCAAAATGCCGTGAAAAAGGGATTGAAGGTTCCGGATTATGTAAAGACCTCCCTGGCGCCGGGATCGAAAGTGGTCGTTCGATATCTTGAAGCCGCCGGCCTGACCCCTTACCTGGAGACGCTGGGATTCCATCTGGCGGCCTTTGGATGTACCACCTGTATCGGAAACAGCGGCCCCTTGCATCCGGAGATTGAAAGGGCCATCGCCGAAAACGAACTGATCGTGGCTTCGGTTCTGTCGGGAAACCGAAATTTCGAGGCCAGAATCCACCAGAGTATTAAAGCCAATTATCTGGCATCCCCCCCGCTGGTGGTGGCATTTGCCATTGCCGGAAGGATCGATATCGATTTGACCCTGGAGCCCTTGGGATTCGATGGGGACGGAGAGCCGGTCTATCTCAAAGATATCTGGCCTGCTGATGATGAAATTGACCGTCTGGTCAAAAAACACGTTAAACATGAGTTCTTCAAAGCGGAATACGGTAAAATCTTTGATGGAGATCGATTCTGGCATGCGTTGAATGTTGCGGAAAGTACGACGTTCGAGTGGGATTCGAAGTCCACCTATATCAAAAAACCCCCTTTTTTTGAAAAATTCAGTCTGGATCAGCTCAAAATGTCGGATGTGACGGATGCCGGCGTGTTGTTACTTTTAGGAGATTCGGTGACCACAGACCATATTTCTCCTGCAGGTGCCATACCGGCCGAGTATCCTGCCGGAAAGTATCTTATCAGTGAAAGTGTCAATCCCGAAGCATTCAATTCGTATGGTTCGCGAAGAGGGAATCACGAGGTCATGATGCGGGGAACGTTTGGTAATATCCGGATTAAAAACAAACTCGTATCCCCCAAGGAGGGAAGTTTTACGCTCAAGTTTCCGGATAAAGAAGAAATGTTTATCTACGATGCGGCCATGGAATACATTCAGGAATCAAAACCACTGGTGGTTTTGGGCGGCAAGGAATACGGTACGGGCTCTTCCAGGGACTGGGCCGCCAAGGGAACGGCCCTTCTGGGCGTCAAAGCGGTGATTGCAACGTCTTTTGAGCGCATACACCGGAGTAACCTCGTTGGAATGGGGGTGCTGCCGTTGGTGTTCAAAGAAAATGAGAATCTGGAAACCCTGGGTCTGACAGGCTCGGAAACCTTTTTTATCAAAGGCATCGCAGATATTCACCCGAGAAAAGAACTGTCCGTAAAAGCGGTTCAAGCGGACGGAAAAGAAATTTCTTTTCAGGTTGTCGCCAGACTCGATACGGAAGTAGACGTCGACTACTTTGTCAATGGCGGCATTCTTCAGTATGTACTGAGAAAAATACTTGCTGAACAGTAAACCCATCATTTCTACTCTGGATTTCTCATAAGTTTTAAACCAAAGGTGAATTATGAACGTTAAGGACTTGCTGAAGCCCTTTACCCTTAAGACGCTTTCACTGAATAGCCGCGTGGTGATGGCGCCGATGACCCGAAACAGATCCCCCAAACATATTCCCGGTGCCGAAGTGGCGGAATACTACAGAAGAAGAGCGGAAAATCACGTGGGACTGATCATCACCGAAGGCGCGGTGGTGGATGCCGCTGGACATGCATATCCGGATGTTCCCAATTTTTTCGGCGAAAAGGCGTTAAAAGGCTGGAAACGCGTTGTGGAAGCCGTCCACAGCGCCGGGGGCAAAATATTTCCACAGCTCTGGCATGCCGGCAGTGTGCGTCAGCGCGGTATGGCGCCGTACCGAAACCTGCCGAGTTACGGTCCTTCGGCAATTCCGCATCCGGCCGTAGAAGACGGCGAATCTCCTGTTGAATTGTCGGTGGATGATATTGACGGCATCATTCTGGCCTTTGCCCGGGCGGCGAAACAGGCCAAAAACATCGGATGTGACGGGATTGAAATCCACGGCGCCCACGGATACCTGATAGACCAGTTTTTTTGGGATCGAACCAACAGGAGGACGGATCGCTTTGGTGGTGAAACATTGGCCGAACGCACCTATTTTGCATCCGAGTTAATCCGGGCGGTGCGAGATAAGGTCGGCAAAGCATTTCCGATTTGTCTGCGCATTTCCCAATGGAAAATGGGAGGTGTTGATTCGAGGCTGGCGAACACGCCCCGAGAATGGGCAGCATTTTTAGCCCCCCTGTTGGATGCGGGTGTGGACATTTTCCACTGCAGTTCATTGCGGTTTTTTGAACCTGAGTTTCCCGGTTCTGATTTGAGCCTGGCCGGTTGGACAAAAAAGATAACAAGAAAACCTGTTATCACCGTGGGCAGCGTGGGCTTGGATACGGATTTTGTCAGTATGCGGATAAAAGGGGCGACACCCAAAGGGTCCAAAAAGACCGTCCACGAATTATTGGATCGCCTTTCTCGCAACGAATTCGACCTGGTTGCCGTTGGCCGTGCTTTGCTGGCGGACCCGGCCTGGATGACCAAAGTTATCGAAAATCGATTTGATGAAATAAACACGTTTACCATGGAAAGTATGGAAACCTTATATTGAAGGTGCTTTTAAGAACAAAATTTTGAAAAGGAGAACGCCATGGAAGAAAACACCACGCTGGATATACTGAAGCAGGCGATTGTGCTGGAACGAAGGGGCAGGGCGTTTTACCGGAACGTTGCCGAAAAGACCGAAAACAAAGCGGTGCAGGACGTCTTTGAAATGCTGGCAACCGAAGAACAGAAACACATCCAAACCCTGTCCGAGCAGTTCAAGTCATATCGCAAAGAGAAAAAGTTCATCCCCGTCGATCTTCATGAACAAGACAGCGGCAGCGTGGCATCCGAGGTCTTGACCCGGGAAATCAAGGAGAAAATTTCGGCTGCCGGGTTTGAAGCTGCTGCGATCTCCGCTGGCATCGCCATGGAAGAGCGCGCGATAAAACTCTATTCCGAAAGCGCACAAAATGCTTCCGATCCCGAAGCCAAAGCCCTGTATGAATGGCTTGCAGGCTGGGAGCGGGAACATTTGAACATGCTGATGGATATCGACAAGGCCTTATTGGAAAAAATCTGGTTTGATAATAAATTCTGGCCCTTTTGATTTTATCCTGAAAAACCTGATTCTTCCCCACAATACGGGATTTAAAATTGGCCCGGATTCTTTACTGAATGTTCTGTTGTTGCTTGACAATGTGTTTTTCGTAATTACTCATAAAAGATAATATTTTTTTGAATCAAATATTTAATACGCTGAAGAATTACGAAAATTGATTAAGGCCTGCTTAATGGCCGACGAATTTAACATATAACCTGTTATTTCCATTTAATTTGCGCTCATTGGAAAGGAGGTATTATTATGGCCTATACCTGTAAAAATTGTGGTGCGGTGGCGGATGCGCCCGGACATCTGTGTAACCCTTGTGGCGAGGCGGAAAATTGTAGTTTTTGCGGATCGCACAAGGTAGAACATTCGCATATGTGCAAGGATAAATTGTCCGCCATGAAATATGTATGTGGTGGGTGTGGCCGTGTGGCCATGGAAGACAAACATCTGTGCAAGCCTTCGCCCATCAGCTAGCTGAGCATTAGAATCTTAAAAGCGGCAAGAGCTCCTGGGGGAGTATGTTCTGCCGCTTTTTTAATTTCAGGAAGTAAACATCTGATATTGATGTTCTTCGAAAGATAAAGATATTGTACGAGGTAAGCATAAAGTTGATATTTAAGACTAAAAATCGAAGCTCCATGCGGTTCGCCTGAGGTGGATCCAAGGGTAAAGAATCCGGTCTACTCCGAGTATGTTCGCTTCTCCCGCCATCCAGTCTTCTTTTGTATATAGACGCCCTCAGCATTTCCATTTCATGGCACGACATTAATTTCCTGAGCACTGGGGTTTCATAAGTCTTTATGAAAGGAGGTGTCCCATGAGCACCATACATAATACAAAGATTAAAACGTTAAGATCAAATATTAGGGGTGAAGTGCTGCTGCCGGGGGATACCGGATATGATGATGCCCGCAGCATCTGGAATTCCATGATCGATCGGCGTCCCGGTATAATTGTTCGGTGTGCCGGCGTTGCGGACGTTATGAAAGCGGTGAA
>JBFESJ010000233.1:0-5513 GCA_041548585.1 Desulfobacterales bacterium
AAAACAAAACTATTTTGCGTTGGATCTGGCGACCCAGCGGGAATTACCGGAGGTAGATTTTTCCGCATCTCGAGGCTCCAAGAAGTAAATTCAAACCATTGCATTATTTAATAGACACGAGTTAGCTACAGTCAGGGCTCAGCCCACCTCCCGCATTCTTTCTAAAAGGCATCCAGGCCAGCCCGAAGATTTCTAAAGTAATATCCGTACTCTTGGGCTTTACGCTGATTTCCTCGAGTTCTTCGGCTTCAGCATCCAAGGAGAACGCTATGGCATCAATATCCTCTTGCAGGCGCTCGTCGAGTTCAGACAATTGGAGGCGGACGGCCTCAGCCCGCTCTTTGGCTCTGGCCACATCCATTTTTTCTTTTTGAACACGGCTGGCGGATCTCATGGCAGTTCCAACCCGTTGTGCCGATGTGGCACTCACTGCTTTGCGACCTAAAAATGCGCCAAGGATGGCCGTACCAAAGGATATCGCGGTCTGCATTTTGCTGGCTTTGGCCTGTTCGTCTTCTCTGGCAATTGCCTGTTCGGCGCGCATCAGACGATCTTTTAGCGTGGTGAATCTTTTATCGTATTTTTTGCGCAGCTTCTCAACTTCCAGGTCACGCTGTTCACGCATTACCTGTGCCAACCGCAAGCGAAACTCGCCCTCGGATTCACCCCATTGGCTGCTCAACCCAAAACTCTTGGAACGCAAAAGCACCAGAGGCCGGTTTTGGCGAACCCAGCGTAACAGATCCTTGTTCCACTTGCGAAAATTGGATACCTTTTGTGCGGCTGCCGGCAGATCGGCATATTCCCCACCTGTCATCGGCGCGGCCTCAACGGCCATCGGGTCAAACTCCGCGGCGCTGTCCCAGTCCAGAGCAACAGGGCCTTCTTCCAGCTGGGCAGCAAGAGCCAGTGTCTCGGTGGTATCCACCTTATACCTGCGGTTGGAATAGTGAACATCCATGCGGCCGACCACAGCAGGGTAATACACCACGCCATGTCCGGCACCGGATGGGGCCAGATGAAATGTGTCGATCCCCGGAGGTGCCGCCGCCGGTCCTGCTTCGGCCCGGGCAGGCTCAAGAGGTTTAGGAATATCTGCGGCTGCAGGAACGTCAGGTGCTTTGGCGGCGGTCTTGGTCAGGTGTTTTCTGTGGGCCATAAGGACCTTGATTTGTTCCCTGGTCATCGGGCCTCGCAAATAGGACAGCACCCAGCGGGTTTGGAAAATCGCAGGTTCATTCTCGTGCACGTTGTGCAAAAGAAATACCTGCTTTCCCAAGCCTGCAAGAATTTCTTCCATTCGGCTGCGATTAAATCCGCTACCCGCAGCAGCGCCTTCAAGGCCTTCTAAAACGCGTCCCTTATCACGCTCGGTCTGAAGACGACCGATGAACCATGTGCCGGTATTGGCAAGTCCTTTATAGTCTAAATCAACCGGGTTTTGGGTAGACAGTACAACGCCCAGTCCAAAGGCTCTGGCCTGCTTCAGCAATGTCAAAAGGGGCGTCTTGGAGGGCGGATTGCCCACCGGAGGGAAATAGCCAAAAATTTCATCCATATACAAAATGGTACGCAAACTGGACGTGCCGGGCTGAGTACGCATCCATCCTAAAATTTCGTTAAGCAGCATGGAAACGAAAAACATTCGTTCGGAATCGGATAGATGGCTAATGGTGAAAATGGAAGCCCGGGGTTTGCCCTGCGCCGTATACAGCATCTGTCCGATATTGAGTGGATCGCCTTCCAACCAGGATTCAAAACCCGGCGATGCGAGAAGGTTGTTCATCCGCATGGCAAGGGCAAAGCGTTCCTTTGCAGGATAGAACGAGTCAAGGTCCATTACCCCAATACGTTCAAAAGGCGGTGCCTGTATAGCGTGGATCAGTCCAGCCAGGTCGAGCCTCTTGGCTTCTGACCAAACAGTTTCAAGAATGTTGGATAGCAAGATATGCTCCCGGCTGATAATGGGATCGGCTTCAATGCCCAAAAGCGCGAGAAGACTTGTGGCCGTCGTTTGGATCCGCTCACGAAGCAAGTCAGTGTCTCCAAGAATCGCGGGGGTAGGGGGCGAAAAGGATCTTAGAACGCTCACTGGCAGCCCTGCATGGCTTCCCGGAGTGTAAACGGCAAAATCGGCCGAGGCCTTCAGGCGGGCGATACGCTCCGGTTCTTGACCCCAGTCGGTGAGGCCTTTTCGCCAGGTTTCAGCCTGTTTTGCAGCGAATTGGTCAATGGTAAGACCCTTATTCAGGGCATCCTGGGCGTTCACCCAAGGCTGGAAATCTTCAGGACGAAGATCCGGAAAGTTCAACAGCAGGTTTGGCAGATCTCCTTTGGGGTCAATGGCAATAATGGGAATATTGTCGATCAAAGCTTCTTCCAATATGCCGATTCCCAGTCCGGTTTTTCCGCTGCCGGTCATGCCGATGATGACCGCATGAGTGTTAAGGTCTTTGGAGTCATAGAGGATCAGATCTTCTTTAAGCGTTCGGGAAGTCAGATCATATTCCTTGCCGAGATAAAATGCGCCGAGCTTCTCGTAGTTATTTTTCATTGATCACCCTCCACTAAAAGGTTGTCCGTTATTGTTGATTAAAACGCGCTTTTGATGTGAAAGTGTTTAAAATTATAGGAAAGCAAGATTTGTGTGTCAACATTGAACACCCCGGGAGCTCCTCAACGTATTTTTATTGATAATAAATGAGGTTTATTCTTATAATCTTAAATAAAAACAACGGATATTGTTCATTTATGGATCATCTCCAAATTAGTTGGTGATCCTATAAGGAATCAAGGGGCCAAGTTAAATGCTAACAAAACATTATCTATGGAGCGATTTGACACATAAAAACACCCCGACCCTTGAAATAACTGTTTGATTTTTTGCTGGAGACAGAAAGGAGAACAACGCACATGAGCAAAACCATGCAATTGACAGTCCGCGTTCGTCCCTACTATAAAAAGGACATAACGTCGGATTATCCTAAGATTTCCAGAGGCCTGGGTTATGTAGATAAAGCATGGATAGAAGAAGGACCCTCTTTCTTTGACATTGTTGGAAAACTGGACAAGCTCCTATACGAATTGGAAGGGAATCCGCCCTTTAGAAAGATCTTACTTAAGCACAAAGACGAACTCCGTAAGATTTACAATGAAGTTGAAGAACATATTGCGGATTGGGACCTGGCCAAAGCCGACAAGACGCTGTATCAGATGGAGGACATTTTTGATGAAATTGAATGGGAATTGGGGTGATGATCGCCAGACCATACCTGGCGCTCTAAAAAATTAACCGCTAAGCCCCCGATCCCTACGAACAGTAGGAAAATTTTAGCTGATGTTGATCGCTAAGTAGCAATTTATCGAAAAACATTAACCCCATAGCAGAGTTTTTATTCTCTCGATTCCATTTCTCCTTTCAGGGGTGTCACATTGATATGCATCTAACTGTCTCCGGTCTTTGTTGGAACGTCTTGGCATCGTAAAGTTCTCAAGGAAATAATCCAAATAGAATAACTGACTAGACCTTGTTTTCCCAAATTGAAAACATCGTTGCCTAATTTTTTTGGAGCTGAAAGGGTGCTTATCAGCCAATTCAAAATCAGAAATGGTTTTGACCTGAATTTTTTCAATATAATAGTAACTATCTATTATAAATATATCTAATTCGGAAGTCTCGCTGGTCATCTGCTGACCATCACTCGGATAATAAACCGCCAGGCCATCCCTACTCATGTTTATAATTTTGCCCATCTTGACAGGTTTATATCTGAGCACCGTATATGCACCATCTTTGACCTGAAACCGCTTATGCTTCCTTTGTTCAAATATCTTTTTCGTGTTTTTCATGGTACAATTCCTTATTCATAATGATCCCTAACCAGCAACGAAAATCAGCACAATTGTGCTTAATTTTTTGCAATTTTATGTCCATTTTCTCCAATAAAGATAAGGTTATTCAGTTTCTTATTTAAGAAGCCGAAGTTCTTTTGAAACACAGCTCGACCAAATGAATGGATGGTCTTTAGGTCATTGGTGTCAATAAAGATTTGATAAAAGCTGGTGCCATGCTCTAATAAAGCATTGATCAATTCGTGTGCAGAGTTTCCATCAAAATCACCATTTAATTTCAGATGGAGGCTGTCTCTGGTTTTATAAAATAAAATTTGGAAATCCGATGCCATTGTTTTCCTCATAAATACTGAGCTTTTAGGCGCTTATGAATATATTCATTGTTTTTCCAAGCGCGTCATCTATGTTTGTGTCCTTTGTGTCTTAATTCCACCCCCAATTGAGTGTGTCCGGATTAAGATTCTGTCAAGTTAAAAACATTGTTGTAAGTTCCGAAGCAATTCGGACAGGTCTGGTCATTTTGGGGATCTTCTTTCCATTGACCGTCAACCAGAAACTTGTATTCGTACTTTCCGGGAAGAATTATTACGCCCTTGACCCACATCCCTTTCTTATCCTTCTGCATGGGGTGTTTTTTTGGATTCCAATTATTAAAATCCCCTAGCAGAATGACCTCTTCGGCATCCGGTGAATTTATTGAAAACGTTACCTTGCGCTTCTTGATTTTCTGTTTTGATTTGATCTTTGCCATAATACTAACCTCCCATTCGTAGGACTTAATTAAAAGGGGGCGGACATTTTGCAATCGAATGATTCATCGTAAACTTGTTTTCTTCAGAATATTCTATTCCAGATGCAAATGTACCCTCTTTGGATGATAGCTGAATGTTTTGTATCGCCTGTAATAATGGGCAATTTTTATAACATTCTTCTTTAGGTTGACTGTTCCCTTGACAATTCTTGTATGGAAAAGTAACCCAAGAATCGCCCCCAGTTTTGGACTTATTTTAATCAAATTTATTGGATATACAAGGCGAGATTATTGTGGGTACAATATGGGGCAAAAACCCATATTATGAAAAAGATGACAGGTAGGTTCTAAGGTTTGTCTTTTTATTTTTTATACCGAATTTCTTTCGGATATTGTTTCTATGAAAATCGATTGTACTTGTAGCCAAATTCATAATTTCTGCAATTTCCTTTGTGGTATTACCCTGCTTGATCAGATTTGATACCTGAAGTTCTGTTGGAGAAAGCTTTATTAACTTAGAGGACAAGCCGTGTACAAACGGAGAAACAATATCATTTAAATTTGATTCTATAATACCCATATAGGCCCTTTGTTTTTCACCCGATTTTTTCATTTTTAATTTTTCCAAATATGGCAAGACCAGCTCCCTAACATTCAACAACACCTTTTCTTCAAGTTCAATTTTATCTTCTTCCCTTTGTTTCAATAAGACCTTTAATGCGGTGTTTGCTTCCGCAAGACCAATTGTCTTCAACTCCAATTCTACGCCTCTTTGTTTCAGAGCTTTTTCTGCGATCTTTCGATTGGATATTTCCGCCTTTAATTCTATATTGGTTTTCACAAGCTCCGCAGTACGTTCCTCAACACGTTTTTCCAACTCACCGTGTGCCTTGCGTAGAGCAGTCTCACC
>JBFESJ010000234.1:0-5491 GCA_041548585.1 Desulfobacterales bacterium
AAGGGCGGTACCACAGCCCGGAGGGTTGTGGTAAAAATTCCGAAATACCCCGTAGCTTGTTGAAGTGAAGCGTAAATCCCGCTTTCGGGGCTGCGGGGATAGGAATTTTAGCCTTTCGCCAAACTGAGCGGCAAAGCCGCGTTTCATAAAATCGTTACACGATTTTATTGAATTATCTTTATTTATATTTTTAAAATTTAAAACCCTTCAGGATTGCCGATCTTACCGCATCTACTGCGTCAGATGCCGTTCCGCATAGCTGACTATAGTGGAACGATATCTTCCTTGTATCTGCGGGAACCTCGACAATCGCTCAAATTAGGACAAAAAGGTAGATTTTCTATGAAACGTGTTATTGTCTGCATGAAGCCGGTCCCGGACCCCAAAGCATGGGACCGGCTCAAAATGGATCCCGTATCCAAGACCCTGATTCGTCAAGGAATCCCCAGCGTCATTAATCCGTTGGACAAACATGCCGTTGAAGCGGCCCTTGAAATAAAGGATCTTTTTGGCGCCGAAGTGGTTCTGTTATCCATGGCACCTTTAGACACACGCCCGGTGTTGCGCGAGGTTTTGGCAATGGGCGTCGACCGGGCGGTTTTACTTTCAGATAAGGCCTTCGCCGGATCGGATACCCTGGCCACGGCCCGCATACTGGCCCAAGGCATTCGAAATATCGGAGAATTTGACCTGGTCGTGTGTGGAAATTTTACGCTGGACGGCTCCACGGCCCAGGTTCCTTCCCAGGTGGCCGAACTTCTCGATGTCCCCAATGTCATGCATGTTTGTGACATGGATATCTCAAAGACGGATCGCTTGCTGCTGACACAAAAAATCGAGCAAGGATTCGTCAAGCTTGAAGCCGAGCCGCCAATACTTCTATCCTTTACAAAAGAAGCCAATAAACCGCGTTACATTTCTTTTTTGGAGATACTGGCTGCTGAAAAACGTGACATTCACATCTGGGACAACGCGTTTTTGAATATTGATGAAGCACTTATTGGTCTTGAGGGTTCGCCCACCCAAATGGCGGATCTTTTGCTGCAAACAAAACAACGAAAGGGTATACAGGTAACCGGAAAACCTGAAGACATTGCCCGGGAGCTGGCCGATAAAATCCATCAACTTGGGATTATCTGAAAAAGGCATTAATAATGAAAAAGCAACACATTGGTGTATTTGTCGAACAGCGAGGCGGTGTACTTCACAACGTGGGGCTGGAACTCATCGGAAAAGCGCGAGAATTGGCTGAGGTTTCCAAAGGAACGGTCAGCGCATTTCTTCTGGGCAGGGACATTTCGGCACTTTCCGATGATCTGATTGCCCATGGTGCCGATACGGTCCTGCTGGCCGACAGCCCCCTCCTGGAACCGTATAATCTGCTGCCCTATACGTTTGTTCTGGCCCAAGCCTGTGAAATCTATGATCCGGACATTCTTTTGTTCGGAGCGACCCGCATGGGGGTTGAACTGGCACCCCGCCTTGCCGCCCGTCTCAAAACAGGGCTTTCAGCCCATTGCATCGATTTGCGCCTGGATTCTGAAGGAAAACTCCTGCAGGTAGTTCCGGGCTGGGGCGGCGGGGTGGTCGCCACCATCCGGTGTCCCAATCACTGTCCCCAGATGGCCACCGTAATGCCGGGTGTCATGAAGAAACGAAGCCCAACAAAGCGGTCCGGTGAATGCATCAATTTGCCTGTAAAAGAAGATCTTCATAGGTCCGGTCCCAGGGTTCTTGAGGTCCATATCGAGGAACCTAAAGAGATGCCGTTGGAGGTGGCTGATGTGGTTGTGGCCGGCGGTTGGGGAATTGGGGACCCGAAAGGCTGGGTTCTTTTGGAAGATCTGGCCACCCTGTTGTGTGGTGCTGTCGGTGCCACGCGACCGCCGGTGGATGAAGGCTGGGTGCCCGAGAACCGGATGATCGGACAAAGCGGGAAAACCGTTAAACCCCGCCTCTACATTGGTGTCGGTATTTCCGGAATGTCCCACCATGTGGTCGGCATGGATGAATCCGATTGCAGTGTGGCCGTCAATACGGATCCCAATGCAGCCATATTCGACGTCTCGGATGTGGCCGTAGTCGGAGACTACAGAGACATCCTTCCGCCGCTGCTGGAAGAAATCCGAAAAAGACTTCCCGAAGGTCGCATCGATACGTGTGAACCGCCGCAATAAGAGAAAAATTTTTCGGGATCCCTTTCAAAGCGGTGGCCCTTAAAAAGGTTTGTTCTGATCCGGCCAGTCCCTATATGTACCATCTAATAGAAAAAGCAACATCAATCACCCATTCCAATAAAAAAATATTGCCTATTTTAAAAACTGCATTAATCTTGAAATAGGACATTAGAATAAAAAGTCCACGACCACTCATGCATTTATAAATGAGGAAAAGGTGTAATAATGACGCCGACAATGAAACAAAAAATTGATTCGGTTTTAGATAGGGTCAAAGAGCCGGAATCAGGTCTTTCCATTGCGCAGCTGGGTTTGGTGGAAAGGCTTCGATACAGTGAGCAAAAGAAAAAGTTATCTGTTATTTTAAGTACCATTCGCCCCAATCGCCATCAGTGCTGTACGGTTATTCAAGGGCTTTTAATATCCGGCACGTTGAGTTCTTTAACAGAAGAATTCAAAAAAGAGTTCCCGGAGCTTACCATAGAAATTGTTTAGCCCACATTTCTCATGAGAAATGCGGGTTGCCGGTATTTAGTAGCAAGGATTATCTTGACGAGGGTTAGAGCATTTTTTCAAAATTAAAAAAAGGCACTTTGGCACCGCTTAATGCAAGCTGTTTGTTCCAAAAACCCGAGGTTTTTAAGACAAGGGGACCATTGATAATAATTTCCCGGTCAATAAAAACCGAGAAGTGTCCTTTGCGAAAGTATTTATAACCGGAGGCATCTTCAGGTGCTTGATAACGTGGGTGCACCTCTTTTATTATTCCCATGGCGCCTCGAACATCAAACTCTACCAGTTTGAAGGTGACATCGGTTATTCCTACATCTTGAATAAATTTTCTGGCAGATTTCGATATTCTAACGTTCACAATTATTCTCCAGTTATTTTCCTTTTAAGATTCCAGTCCTTCAATAAAGACTTGCCTGTGTTTTTCGGTATAGGTTTTTATCATGGAAAGGCCTGTGATGCTTGTTGATGATAGCGGGAATTTAATAATTTTCTGGTGTTTAAATTCTTTGACGATTTCGTCTACGTTTTCATCGGGTTTCAGTTTGTTGATGACAACTTTGTCGATCTCTATACCGATATCTGCTAATTTTTTCCGTATGCGGAATGCTTCTGAAAACGACAATGGGTCATTGTTCATCACCATGTTGATGCGGGTTGCATCCGACAAAAAATGCCCTCGCAACGACTCGTAATTGTTGATTAGATTTTTAAGCTTTTCTTTGACCTTATCCTGTTCAAATTCTATCTTTCCGATTTTTATTTTTGAGATAATTTCTTTTTTTGCATAGATTTCTTCACGAAGTTTCAACAATTCTTCCATCCAGATCAGGGTGATAAACGGCAGGGAGAAGAACCGCAGCGTCAGTGCGGTGGGCGCCATATCGAACACAATGACATCCTGATCCTTAAACACGCTGATAATGTTTTCAAATGCCAAAAGGAGTGCATATTCTTCAAGCCCCGGAGAGAACTGCAGTACATTAAAGTAATTTTGCAAATTAAAAGCGCTTTCATATCTGTAAGTGGCTTTGATTTGATTTTGAGTTTCCTTGAGATACTTTTCAATCCAGAAGTCTGTATCGACTTCTTTGACCGTTAGCGCATCGGTAACTTTTTGGGGCTTTTCCGAAAAATTTCGCCCAAAAATATCCCGCTGATTATGGGCCGGATCCATGGAAACCAGAAGGGTCTTATGGGCAGTTTCTGAAAGATAAACCGACGCGAGTGCCGAAGCGGTTGATTTGCCAACGCCCCCTTTTCCGATAAAAAATAAAAGCTCGGGTCCCATGATCAATCGATTCCTAAAACAGAAAAAAGATCCCCCAAAGGATCATGTGCGGTCAGTACTTTATCAAACATGATATGAAGTTCTTTTTCCATGAGCGGCAGAAGTTCCATGGTGATCTGAATCGGCGGAGAAGGGATGCCGATAAAGGCACCCAGCACGAGAATCCCGAAAATATTATCCAGCTCCCTGGCTTCATATTCAATGGTTTCTACGGCCTTGCTGCGCATGACCGCATCGGTGTCTTTAAAAAGGGATACGATTTTATCCTTTATGGTTTTAAAAAGTGTCACTGTGTTTTTGTCACGCATCAATTTTATTGTTTTACCCTAAAGATTCGTTTTTCAAACGCGATTCGCTTTTTTGAAGGGTAAAAGTAATATGCCGCATACAGGGCTGCCAATGTCGTTCCTGAAAGATGGAACTTCGGTATTTGTAAAAAATATGCGAATACTGTCAGATACGGTGTGACCAGCGCAATCCGGATGAGGTTCTTTTCAAATTTTAACCAGTCTGTTTCAGGGGTCGAAGTTTGGTGGCGTATCCTGTTGGCAAAAAGTGTCCGGTATAAAATCGGCAAGGCGACGGCAAAAAAAACCGATAGAATAAATAATGCCGGAGATAAAATGTCCGGTACATCATTGGGATACAGGTTCAACAGGTTAAACTCGCGGCTAAAAAAAACACAAATAAACCCTGCAATCGCCGGAATGAGGAGGTTGAAGTAGATTCGTTTTAATTTCGTTGCCATACACTATCGATTATCATTTTCTTAAATGAGAATCAAATCTTAAGTGTAAAAAGCGGAGGTATTGCGTTTTTGCGATACCTCCGCTTTGGGATTGAGATCAATTTTTAATATGTTCCAATTTATCCGTTAAGCCATTTCCGGTTTACCTTCCACAGGCGGTGCTTCAGTTTTAAAAAATTTCACGAGACCTTCAAAGGCGATCCAAACGGCAATGATGAGAATCGCGATATTAATCACCATCAACATCACATTGTGTGCCGCATCAAATTTAAGCTGGTTCATGACCACAGCCCATATGGTCATGACCGTCATAAAGCATGCAGGAAGGCCTGAAACCATCCACTTCAGCCCGCCCCGGCTCTTTAGGTATACGGTGATAATAATCAGGGCCAGCGCGGCCAGGGTTTGATTCACCGCGCCAAAGAGCGGCCACAGTTTCAATGCACCCTTGCCGCTGGCACCGGTTGCAAACGCCAGTATAAGGGCCGATCCAACCGCCACCACGGTGGCAACATACCGGTTGGTTAAAAAATTGAGTTTGAGATCGCCAAAAAGCTCAGCAACGACATAGCGCTGAATCCGGGTGGCGGTATCTAACGTCGTTCCGGCAAACGATGCCACAAAAACACCCATGATGACAATGCAGATGTTTTTGGGAATCCCCAGCACGGCGATCATGTTTGCAGAGCCGACAACAAAGGCGGCCACCTTTGATCCCAGACCCGCAGCCGCTGCCCATGATGCATAGTGAGTGGTCCATGCGGC
>JBFESJ010000235.1:0-5452 GCA_041548585.1 Desulfobacterales bacterium
AGATACAATATACGATTGATCTGTCCGATGTAAATATCGGAGTTAATGTTATCCCCATACATCAGGCTCAAATTCCACTCCCCAAAAGGATTTCAATTTTAAAAATAAATCCCGACTCAATAACCGTTAAAGTGGAAAATGAAATTAAAAAAAAGCTTCCTGTCAAGATTTCTCTAACCGGAAAGCCTGCCAAAGGATATATGGTTGTTGGAGCAGAAGCCAAACCCATGTCGGTAACTCTGCGAGGATCTGAAGATACGCTGGGCCGGATGGATAAGGTTTTAACAAAACCCATCAATATAAAAGGATTATCCGACTCTTTTAAAAGAGAGGTGACTCTGGATCTCGTGGAAAATCTGAAGCTCGTTGATTCTTCGAAAATTATTCTTGCAACCGTGATTATAAACGAACAGCTGACAACCATAACATTTGATAATATTCCAGTTCAGGGAGATGGAAGTTTATATGTATACCGTATTACGCCGCCGGTGATAACGATAAACGTTAAGGGGCCTGTTAATGTGATCGAAAAACTTTACGGAAATAACGGGGTCCAGGTATATGTTGACCTAAAAGGATTGAAACCGGGGATTTATAATAAGCGTGCGACCATAACATTACCGGTTAAAACCACACTGATTGATGCAACACCTGAAATTTTTATAGTAAAAATTATTAACCAAAAAAGAATTCGTTAAAAAAGGATTTTGTCTTATGCTCCTTGTTATTGATGTTGGCAATACAAATACGGTCATCGGCGTTTACGATGACAAACATCTTGTTCAAAATTGGCGACTACGAACTGAACAGCGTACGACCGAAGATGAGTTTAACATTCTTGCCAAAAATCTTTTTTCCGAAGGCAATATCAATTCTATAAATATCCACAAAACCATTATTTCCTGTGTCGTTCCACCCATGGTTACCATTCTAGATTCTTTTTGTCGCAAATATCTTGGACATACACCTCATTGGGTGGATGCCAGGTCCGCCCCAAAACTGCCGATACGATACAAAAACCCATCAGAAGTCGGAGCAGATAGAATCGTTAATGCGGTTGCAGCATTCCACAAATACCAAACGAGCTTAATTGTGATCGATTTTGGAACGGCAACAACCTTTGATGCTATTTCTGAAAAAGGGGAATACTTAGGTGGTGCAATTAGTCCCGGCATCATGATTTCTTCTGAGGCACTTTTTATAAAAGCATCAAAACTTCCCAGAGTCGAGATCTTTATTCCTCCCAAAAGCGTGATCGGAAAAGATACTTCAAGCAGTATTAAGGCGGGCATTATTTACGGATATGCAGGTCTTGTCGATGGAATGGTCAAGCGTATGAAGGCTGAAATGGGTACGAGCCCTCAAATCATCGCTACAGGTGGTTTGGCAGGTCTAATGTGTCAGGTATCTGAGACCATAGAGGTTGTTGAACCGAATTTGACGCTGGAGGGGCTTAGGATTATCAGCAACAGTATATAGTTAGTGTCCATCCATAAATGGTCTTTTTGCCCAATATCTGCGTTATGCTCAAAAAATAATCCTCGGAATATCATTTATATGCCTGTGGTTATTTTTTTCACATGCCTTGATCTTTAACAAAAATCCTCATCTATGGATGGACACTCGTTACACTAGTGCAGATTATATACTAATCGAGTTCCATCGCCGCCTCTATCTCTTCAATTTGCAAAATGATGTCATTTTTTTCCGCTTCATTCAAGTCTTCTTGTTTAAGACGTTGCCTGAGGCTTACAAGAATCATTTCAGTCCGATAGTCTGTGCACGTATATTTCATCGTTCCTTGGCTTTGCTTTTGGATTCAAAAGGTTAGACCCTGCCGGTTTTTAGAAGAGCCCGCTTGTAAACACGATAAAAGGCCTCATAATCGGCGATTCCACGTCGAAGGATTTTTTCTATTTCATCGATGTTTGTCAGATTGACAATCAGGTTAACGCTTTTGTTAAAAGCCGCCATATTATCCATGGTACGGTAACGACTAGTGATGAGCGTCACAAAAATGTTGCGACGTGTGGACATGTTGAGGCGGTCCAGATATTTTAGGACAGGGTTAATATCCGGATTTTGGGTGCCGAACCTCTCGTTTAACACCACCATGTCAAAAACATGAAATCGCATTTGCTTGAGAGCATCTTTGGGCAATTGGGGGGCGGTGATATGATAGTCCATATTATACAACCCCATTTTGATCTTCGTTTGTACGGCAGTATCGGACTCACACAAAAGGGCTGTTTTCACACCCTCTTCTACAAAGTCAAAAGGTTTATCCGAAGCGTCGTAGGTATCGGCGTCAACTTCATCAATAATCGTTTTCTCCTTTTCGGGTTTGTGTTTATCTGATGATACCGAATCGTTTTCTGATGAAGAGAGAGTGCCGGGGCGTGTATCAACCACGACCTTGGTGTTACACTGCGGACAGGTCAGTGAAAATTTTTGTCCTTTAGGAACCTTTTCGTCCGGAATTTTAAATTTGCTTTGGCAGTTTTCGCATGAAATGTTCATTAATTTTTGCCTTTATAAGGACGTTAGGGAATAAAAAAACGGCAGGACCCGATTAACGCAAAGTCTTGCCATAATCATGATCAACCTTCAAATCCTCAATGTCTGTTGTGGCTTCTCCTCGAACAGATTTGATGGAGTCGATTCCTCGGCCCAGAACGTCCTTTCGGGATGCATAAGCCATAGCGGTTTCCTGGGTAATGATGCCTTTTTCATAAAGCCCCAAGATGTAATCGTCAAAGGTTACCATGCCGAACGCTTTTCCAGCCTGGATAATATCATAAAATGTCTTACCTTCTGATTCTCCATGCAAAATTGAATCTTTAACACGAAGATTGGAACGCAAAATTTCAAAAGCGGCAACCCGTCCGCCACCCACTTTGGGAAGCAGCCTCTGGCACACGATCCATCGGATTGAATCGGCGATTCGAGTGCGTATCTGATTTTCTTCTTCTGTGGGGAACATGCCGAGGATTCTGTTGATGGTCTGTCCGGCATCCATGGTATGCAACGTACTTAAAACCAGATGGCCTGTCTCGGCCGCACTCAAACCGATCTCCAGTGACTCCCTGTCGCGCATCTCACCCACCAGGATCACTTTGGGGGCCTGTCGAAGGGCTGCTCTTAAGCCAGTGGCAAAAGAGTCGAAATCCTCTCCCATCTCCCGTTGGTTAAAGGTGGCTTTTTTATGTGGATGATCATATTCCACAGGGTCTTCGAGGGTGACGATATGAATCGATCTGACATCATTAATTTCATTGAGGATGGCAGCCAGCGAAGTCGATTTTCCGCTGCCCGTAGCACCAGTAATAAGGACAAAGCCGTTTTTTTCTTTTCCCATTTCGAAAAAAGCATCAGGAAGACCCAATTCCTGGCAGGTTGGAATTTTTGGGGAAAGTTTTCGCAACACAACAGAATAACTCCCCCGCTGGGAAAAGATATTGACTCTAAAGCGCGCCTTTCCGGGAAGTTCATAGGATGAATCGCACGATCCCTCAAGTAAAAGCGTTTCGGTGAGTCTTTGGCTCTGGTTGATCAGGTTGAGAGCGAAAATTTCAGATTGAAAGGGGGTGATTTCACTAAACTTAGGGTCGAGATCCACAACAGCGAGATCGCCCGAAGTCTCGACCTGAAATGGTTTTCCCACGGTAATATTCAGATCGGAAACATTGTCATAGGAATCCAGCATTCTCGCAAGTATATGATCAATTTCCTGTTTTTTCAAAATATAACCTCACGATGTGTTAGGCCTCGGTACAATCGGCCGGCGGGTTTTTTATTAAATTTCTGAATTTCCCCTTGTCATTGGCTTTGAGGTAGGCATCATCGGCACTTATCCACCCCTTTTCATACAATGCCATAATGGCATCATCCAAAAGCTGCATACCGTATTTCTTACCTGTTTGAATGACGGAGGGAATTTGATGTGTTTTTCCTTCGCGGATAAGATTTCGGGCTGCCGGTGTTGCAATCAATATTTCCAAGGCAACACAAAGGGCTTTTTTGTCAACTCTTTTAAACAATACCTGTGAAATAACCGCCCGAATTCCATCAGATAGGGTTGAACGGACTTGTGCCTGTTCGGTTGCGGGAAAAACCTCGATGATACGATCAACGGTTTTCGGTGCACTCATAGTATGCAACGTACCAAAAACAAGATGTCCGGTAGATGCGGCCTCTATGGCGAGCGATATGGTTTCAAGGTCCCGCATTTCTCCCACCAGAATGATATCCGGGTCTTCTCTTAGGGCACCCCTTAATGCCGCACTAAATGACTTGGTATGGATTCCCACCTCACGATGGTTAATGATACACCCTTTGCTTTGGTGTACAAATTCGATGGGATCTTCGACAGTGATGATGTGGTCTTTTCGGGTGCGGTTGGCAACATCAACGATGGCGGCCAGCGTCGTCGATTTGCCGCTTCCTGTGGGCCCGGTGACCAGAACCAGTCCCCTCGGAAGTGAAGCCAGTTTGGATATTACATTCGGAAGACCCAGCTGTTCGGCGGTCATGATTTCTTCAGGAATTTGCCTGAAAACGGCGCCACAACCATTCTTTTGCATAAAGAAATTTGAACGGTATCTGGCAACTCCGGGTATTTCATAGCCGAAATCGATATCACCGGTTTCTTCAAATTGCTTGATTTTAGCCTCGGGTGCAATTTCATAGAGCATCGCTTTTAGTTCGTCATTATCAAGGACTTTATATTTGATCCTTTCCATGTCACCCCTGATACGAAGTGCAGGTGGCTGTCCGGACACAAGATGGAGATCAGAAGCGCCCTGTTCGTGCATCAATTTGAAAAACGCATCAATTTTTGCCATATTAATCTACCTGTTTATTCAGACTGTTTAAAAAGTTTTAGCTTGCCATCCTCCTCTTCCCTGATTCTGGTTTCCTCTTTACCAATTTCAAGGAGTTTGGAGTGTCCCTCAATAACGGAGCGGATTTGAACCTCAATCTGCGATCGTTGTCGCTTCAACTCTACGATATCTTCATGAAGTTGTGAAAGTCTGTTTTGCGCTCTACTGAGAATTTTTTCTGCCTTAACCTCTGCTTCAGCAACGACCAATTCCGCTGATTTTCTGGCATTTTCCTTCATTTGTTCCAAAACTTTCTGAGAATTCAGCATGGCTCGTTTAAAGCTTTCTTCGCGCTCTCTATACCCCTTAGCCTCGAGCTGAAGCCGTTTGATTTCCTGATTCAAGCGGTTGTTTTCACTTTGCAGTGACTCGAAGGCATCCGCCATTTGTTCAAGAAATGCATCAACTTCCCGTACGTCAAAGCCTCTGAACTTCATTTTAAACTGCTGTTGCTGAATATCAAGGGGTGTCATTTTCATCAGAGATCACTCTCCTTTATTATTACATAAAAGTTGTTGACAGTCTCAGCAGACTGTTGACGACAAAATTTTGTAAAAATATCACACCTA
>JBFESJ010000236.1:0-5422 GCA_041548585.1 Desulfobacterales bacterium
CTGGTTACCGAAGAGGTACTAAAAAATGCCGATCAGCTCAAGGTTGTCGGCCGTGCCGGCATAGGGGTCGACAATATCGATGTGCCGGTTGCTACAAAGCATGGAATCGTGGTTATGAATGCTCCCGGTGGCAATACGATTACCACTGCAGAGCATACCATATCTCTCATGCTGTCCCTGGCTAGAAACATTCCCCAGGGAACGGCATCCCTTCGCGAAGGGAAATGGGAGAAGAAAAAGTTGGCCGGCATTGAAATAACCGGAAAAACCTTGGGTATCATTGGCCTTGGTCATATCGGCAGGGTGGTGGCGGATCGTGCTAAGGGTTTGAAAATGGCGGTCATTACAGCCGATCCTTATGTTAGCGAAGAAGCGGCAAAAGCCCTTGATGTGGAACTTGTTCCCCTGGATGAATTGCTTGCCCGTTCAGACTTTATAACACTTCATGTGCCGCGTCTCCAGGAAACGGTGGGAATGATCAATGAAACGACCATTCACAAGATGAAACCGGGGGTGAGAATCATCAACTGTTCCCGGGGAGAAATCGTTAAAATTGATGATCTTTACCAGGCCATTTTAAGTGGGCATGTCGCCGGCGCAGCCCTTGATGTTCTTCCCCAGGAACCGCCGGAACCCAATCTGCCCATACTCCAGCATCCGAACGTCATCTTTACCCCCCATTTGGGCGCCAGCACCGGAGAAGCCCAAATAAAAGTGGCGGAGATGATTGCCAACCAGATGGCCGCTTACCTTTTGGACGGCATTATCACCAATGCCGTCAATTTCCCGTCGCTGCCAATGGAAGTGATGAATCAGCTCCGTCCCCATCTGGACCTGACTGAAAAAATGGGATCTTTGATGGGACAGCTTGTCAGAAAAATTCACGATATCACCATAAGCTACAGCGGCGACGTGGCCAACCTGGACACAAGGCCGCTAACCCATGCCGCCCTGAAAGGACTCCTTGGTTCCTTTACCGACACCCCGGTAAATTATGTCAACGCACCGGCCCTTGCTCAAGAAAAGGGGATCCATGTCCACGAAACCATCAGTTCGGCAAAGCATGATTTTACCAGTTTAATCCGGATGAAACTTGAAGGCCACGAAGGAGAGATCGACGAAATCTGGGGAACCATCTACGAAAAAAAATATCCGAGACTCGTAAAAATTGGAGAAATATACCTGGACGCCATCCCTGAAGGATGGATGGTTATTATTCAAAATATAGACAAACCGGGGGTTATCGGAAATGTGGGAACAACCTTAGGCCGACATAACATCAATATCGCCCGTTTTCAACTTGGAAGACGCGGCGACCGGGCCATATGTCTGGTAAACATCGACACACCGGCAGACGAAAAGGTTATTCATGATTTAAGTAAACTGCCAAATATTATCTCCGTTCGGCAAGTTCACCTGGCATAGTTGCCATTATTGGTTTTGAGCTGATTTTGTATCGTTTTTATCCTGCTTGGTATTTTTATCTGTGTCGACCTAAATTTGATTTGGAAGAATCGAAAGGCAGGTATCTTCAATCTTTAGTCCAAAGGACCAACCACAAAATATCGGATTTTCCAGTCTTTAGACAGATCTGCAGATAAAAGCCCCCTCAGTTAAGACAGGCATTACATATCTCGGTCAATTTAGAATCTTACAGCGATTAGATACATGGCATATATCCGGAATCTAAAAGCTTCGGCCCAAACCAGTAGAACATACTTATCTAAACCCCTCGCTTTTGCATTGAAGATACTCCTGTACCGCAAACTGAAAAAACTTCAACCGTAGTGAAATCGTGCATTTTGCAAGGCGATTTTCATGCGAAACTGCACGATTTTAATTGTCAAATTTAGCACACCTTTGCCCAAATCTTATTAACCCACCGAATTCATTCTATATGTTTTAGTTGGCACTAATTCTGCTTTATCATCTTTCATAATTAGTGTCCATCCATGAATTTAGAATGAACACAATGGGTGTCCAATTCAGAAATGAGCAATTTTTGTTCTGATCAAGGCCGAACAAGGGTTTGCGGTCCCCGCAAAGCGGGACAGGAAGGCGTACGTCTGTACGCCGCAGCCGGAAACCCGCCGAGAACGCCGAGCAGGACAAAAAGGGCCATTTATGGATGGACACCAGTTAGCGACCCTAACAATTAGAATAATGGCGTTTTGGAATTTGGGCCTCTTTAACAATAATGAAATAGAAATGCTAAAGATATATGCAACCGTATAACAATAATTATAAGATTTTATTCGTTAATTCTTCTCTGGGCATTGATGTCCGGACTTTTAAAAACCTGACCCTGGTCAACAGTCCGATAGACTGTCTTCACAAGGCGACGGAAAATATTTATGATCTCGTTGCTATTTTCCACGAAGATAGATCGCACAGAAAACGTGATGCCCTGGTTGAGCTATGCTCCACGTTAAAAAGAAACATCCACACAATGCATATCCCCCTTCTCTGCCTTCTTCCATCAAAGCACAGGAAATTGCTTGAACACCTTCAGAATGCGGGCGTGGAATATGCCATGTTTCATGATCTACGCGATCCTAATTTGAAAAATCATGTAGAAACCTTACTCGTGGATTCGTCTGAAGAATGTAAAATAGAGAGGATACTATCTGATATATGTCCTCATATAAATCACTTCCCGATCAGCGAACATAAAGAAATTTTATACTGTGGTGCCTATCGAAACCGGCTGGTCTTGGGTTCATATCGTTTAAGACATCTTTGTGAAACATCTAACCATAAAATTTGTGAATATTTTAAATGTCCGAAGTTTTTTTAAAACGCTTTAATGCCAAGAATACATCCATGCGAATTTCGGAATCGCTTTTTCATTCCCCCGCACGCATTGTCATTTTTGGATTCCTACTGCTCATTTCCATCGGAACAAGTCTCTTGATGCTGCCCGCAGCTTCCGCTGGTAAGCATCTCGGATTTGTAAATGCACTCTTCACATCGACCTCTGCGGTATGTGTGACAGGCCTCACGGTTGTCGATACGGGAAACGCTTTTAGTACATTCGGGCAGTTTATTCTTCTGATCCTGATTCAGGCCGGAGGTCTGGGCATAATGACCATGTCGACACTGTTCCTCATGTTGGTGGGCCGGAGACCCGGTCTTGCCGGGCAAACCGTGGTCCAGGATGCCTTCACGCATTCAAGAGAACGAAATATTTTTTCCATTCTTAAGGATGTTGTTCTCTTTACCTGTGTGATCGAGGGGTTGGGGATGATCCTGATGTTTTTCTGTTTTCTTCCGGAAAATAACATGAAGCAGTCGCTGTTCTTATCGATATTTCATTCAATCAGCGCTTTCTGTAATGCAGGATTTTCCGTATTTTCAGACAGCTTCATCGGGTATCAGGAAAATTGGGCTTTGAACCTGGTGCTTTGTTTTTTAATTATATCCGGCGGTATAGGCTTTTTAGTATTGTCCGAGCTTAAATTGAAGTTTTCCTTTAAACGCCGCTCCTGGTCTCGTCTCAGCCTTCACTCAAAGTTAGTACTGTCGACCACGGCCGTTTTGCTCGTTGCCAGTACGTTATTAATCATCACCATGGAATGGCACAATACCCTTTCACCCCTCTCTGTTAAAAATCGGTTTCTGTCTGCTTTTTTTCAGGCGGTTACTTCCAGGACTGCCGGATTCAATACAGTATCCATAGGCAATATGGCCAACGAAACTCTTTTCTTCATTATTTTACTCATGTTCATCGGCGCTTCGCCAGGTTCGTGCGGAGGCGGTATTAAGACCACCAGTCTGGCAACGCTGGTCGTACTTGGAATATCTCGTTTTCGTGGTCATGAACGTCCTCAATTGTTTAACCGGACAATCTCCGACGTTAGTATTGGAAAGGCAATCAGTGTAATAATGCTCAGTATGATTGTGGTATGCGCCGGCACCATGCTCCTTTTAATGACAGAGATTGGAAAGGTGGCCCATCCGCAAAGCCGGGGGAAATTTTTAGAATTGCTTTTTGAGGTGGTCAGCGCTTTCGGTACGGTGGGACTCTCCACAGGAATAACCCCGGAGCTCTCGGTGATGGGTAAAATAATCCTTTCCGGTATCATGTTTGTGGGACGTCTGGGACCGTTAGTGATCGGTGTGGCCGTAAGCCGCGGGGTTGTGTCACGCTATCACTATGCAGAAGAAACCATCATGGTGGGATGAGGTAGGAGATGAAACAATTCGCGATAATAGGGATTGGAACTTTTGGTTATAATTTGGCAACACACCTTTATGAAAAAGGGCATGACGTGCTGGCCATCGATAAAGATAACCACCAGGTTCAGGAAATCAAAGACAGTGTGAGCCAGGCGGTCGTCGCAGATGCTACCGATCGAAAGGCCTTAGAATCCCTTCCGATTAAGGAAATGGACGCTGCAGTGGTCTGCATCGGTTCGGACCTCAGCACTTCGATTCTTGTGACACTCAATCTTAAGGATATCGGTGTTAAGCGCGTGTTTGCAAAGGCGATCACAGAGCCGCACGGCCGCATCCTTCATAAAGTCGGAGCTCTGGAAGTTTTGTTTCCTGAAAAAGACCTGGCCATCTCTTTAGCCGAGAGACTCCACAACCCGAACCTTCTGGATTACCTACCTTTTCTTGAAGGATATTCTATTATTGAGCTGGTACTTCCAAAATCTTTTATCGGCAAAGAATTGAAGGATATCAATCTCATTAATCAATACGGCATTCAGGTTTTAGCCATCAAGAAGATCGTTCCAGATCAGCTAAATATGATTCCAACAGGGAAGTGTGTTTTGAAAGATGGAGACATCCTGATCCTGCTCGGACCAAATGATGCACTCGATTTATTACGTGAAAAAAAAGAATGATTGTTGGGACGTGTATATTTCAAACTTTCATAAAAGCGATTTAATGAAAAGAACTCTCTCGACATACACGGATAATTAAGAAAAGTAATGAAACACTCCTTAAGCAAAGAATCGACTCCGGCGCCAACCCCAAACGAATTATTCTTGGGGTCATCACCCAAGAAACGGCTGAATCAATGGCTTGCTACCGGGATCTGTGGGAATGATATCAGCTCTTCCTGTCTATACGTATCGGCCATTGCCGCGGTTTTTGCCGGTATTTTGGCGCCGGTAGTGCTGCTTTTGGTTGTTGTTCTTCTTTACCTGTATAAAAAGGTTTATACCGAGGTTGTGGAAGCCCTCCCCTTGAACGGCGGAACCTATAACTGCCTGCTAAACAGTACGTCCAAATTTGCCGCTTCCTTGGCAGCCTGCATGACGATACTTTCCTATATTGCGACAGCGGTCATCTCATCCAAAACCGCTGTTGAGTATCTGCATACCGTATATCCCACCTTGAGCGTGCTCGAGGGGACCCTTTTCGTTCTGGGCTTCTTTGCCACACTGGCCATCATCGGAATTACCGAATC
>JBFESJ010000237.1:0-5335 GCA_041548585.1 Desulfobacterales bacterium
ATCGCTTTCTCGTTAGGGTAGTCCTCGTCGTAAATGACACGGTCTATATACGGCCAGGGCTCCTCTGGATCCGGCTTGTTGTGGTGAACGATCACATGCCAGGGCATCTGCTTCCAATCCTCTCAACTCTGGAATAGATCTTTTGATAAGTTCTCGTTTACAGATTTCTTGCCAGTATTTGGACTATAAGATTCTTTAACAGGTGTTGTGATATCTGTAAAGATTTGAGGCTTGGTTAGCCGCCATAGACTCTCAACCAAATTGAAACCATCCGATAAGTTACAAACATGACGGCCACTGTTGTGCCAAGAAAAACTACACCTATGAACCAATACCAACCGCGAGTAATGATACGCTTTAGTTTGCTGAAAAACTTCAAGGACTTATTCGCTTTTTCAGGAACTGAACGAAAAGTCACTATAAAGGAGTAAGTGCTAATAGCCCAGAGTAGGCCGACAATGCTTGGGATAAGAAATCGATCACTTTCATGAGACTTAGAGATGAACATGATCACGACCATTGATGCCAAGCTAATTAATCCAACAGCAATAGATGGCAGGCGAAGGATCTGAATGGCTTGAGCAATTCCCTGAAGTTTATCGATCATTCTTATTAAGGCTAATCAGTGATTATACAGTTCTGTTTATCATGTAAAATGTGATGTCTTCAAATTTCAGATATCTTACCAATATGTGGACTATGGCTATTGTTACGATATCTTGGAGTAATCAAAAGAAATGAAACAAGTCCAATTCGTGTGATATCCATTACTGTTCTGAATTTTTTTCCTTTTTCATATATCAATTTGTGAAACAGAATATTTTAATGATTCTATTTCGGTGCTCCATTGCAGAAACATGCAATCGGGACTCGTTACATGTTTGTTGTATTAATTCAATTTCAAGATTCAAGAGCCATTTCTACATCATGCTGTAGAACACGGTAAGTCTGAATGGGATAGTGGAACCCTTTAACCTCAATGGTGCCGACCTCCTCGCAAGATATTTCATCATTAACCAAGGCCCACGAGGTATGCGATAGATATATCTCACCTGGTCGACAGGCCTTTTCCAAGCGAGAAGCAATATTTGTATTCAGACCGATGGCTGAATATTCCATAAATCCTTCGGAACCATAATTCCCCACATTGGCCATACCCGTATGAATGCCGCATCGAATTTCGAAGGGAAATTGGATACCCTGGTTCCACCATTTTTCTCGAAGGGTTTTCATCTTCATTTGCATCTCCAACGCCATACGTAAACACGCTAAAGCATCTCCACGCTCCCCCTTTGAATCAGGTGCCCCAAAGATTGCATAAATGCTATCCCCGGTAAACTGCGGGATGGTTCCACCCCATTTCCGGACTATCTGAGCCATCTCCCCTAAATATTCATTGAGCAACTTTGCCACATCTTCAGGATCAGAAGCATCGGTAAACTGGGTGAAATCCTTGATATCGGAAAAGAACATCGTTAACTTTGTCCGCTTGGTAGATAGCTCTGCTAAAAATTCACCCTTGAATATTTTTTCAGTTACATTCGGATCAATGTATTTCGAGATTTGTTCTTGGGCATTTTTGAGTCTCTTGTTGGTTTCTTCCAAAGCGTTCGACTTCGTGGTGAGCTCCTCTTCTCGCTGCTTTAAGTCCGTAATGTCGGAGTAAATTGCTACAGTTCCACCATCTCCGGTCTTGCGTTCAGTTATCAGAATCCACTGACCGCTACTACGTTGCTGTATCCATGGTTCACCTGGGTTATGATGTAACACCAAACGGTCTGAAACCCACTCGTCTATACGGTCCTCTGCGTCAACGATGTGTCCACTTTCGGCAGCTCCCCGAATGATCGTTTCAAATGCCGTTCCCGGTTCAATGTCGATGTCTGTATTCGGGTAAAGCAATTCTTTATACCTGGTATTACAAAGCACCAAACGGTCATCAGGATCGTAGAACACGAAGCCTTCAGATGAATTTTCAATGGCATCGACGAGCCTTCGACGTGCCGTTTCAATGTCTCGCAAATTGTTTTCTTCAACTTCGATCGCAGTATCACGAAAAACGACCAGGGACTCTGCCATGCGGCCGATCTCGTCACCGCTGCCGGTTCCCGGCAAAGGCGCTCTAAGATTGCCTCCCGCTATCGCGAGCATGCTATCGCTGAGTGCGGTTAGTCTGGCTATCAGGTTACGCCCAACATAGAGCCATACGATTAGGAAGGAGCTTATGAGACTCAGAGCAGCGATGCCGATCAAAATATTTCGGTTGAGCGTCTGGGTCGTTGCAGCTTGAAGGTTCGCTTTCTCAATATCCGAATTCGCGCTATTTACCAAGAAGCTTACCCTGTTCGTCAGAAATTTCGACAGTCGTTCGTTGACAGCCAAGAGCTCTTCGGCCTGGGCGATGACGGCCAATTCATTCTTTCTGATCAGCGGGAGACTGTTCGGGCCCACTGTCAGACCCTCAAGTATTGCGACTTGTTTCGCTAAACGCCTTTTCGCGCGCTTTGAAACGAACAGGGAGACCTCATACAGTTCCTTGAGAGATTTTTTCAGAGGAAATAGCAAAACATCAATACGTTCAGCGGTACCAGTATCTGTGATTTTCAGGAGGCTGCTGTGGATTGAGTCCACCAGCAGCGCGGCCCTTTGTTGTGGAATCAAGCGAATTATCGAATTTACAAGATCCGACTTTTCGTTTGACAATTGGTTTGCTCCACCCGATTCCTGAATTCTGTTCCAATCCGCCATCTGGGCACCGAGTATGCGCTCACCAGGCGACAGCATCCGCTGGGCTATACTGTTGGCCCTGAATAGGTCACGAATCCGTTTTTCTTCGAGGGCGACAATGGAAAGCCTTTTTTTCACAAGCTCATCCAGACTAACGAGATTTTCGGTCATGTCGGCAAACAATTTCATGACTTCAGTCGTTGCTGTTTTTTCATCTTCTGTCTCATAGCTTCTGCTGGGCTGCAGAAACGGCTCAAGCTGTTTGATTTGAGAGGCGATTTCGTCCGAGACTTTAATCCGTGCGCTATCGGTTTTCACTACCAACAAGGCTGGTGCCGCGCGTACGACGCTTTCCACGCGCCGTGACAGCTCTAGCCAAGACAGAGCTTCGGGCACGCGTTGCTCAGTGATCTTGTTAAGAGCGCCGCCAACCTGCGATAGAGAATACAAACCAGAGGCTGCAGCGACCAGTGCGAACATAGAAATTCCCAGAAACGCGATCAGCAGTCGCCCTCGAACGCCCATCGACGAAATTTTTTTTGGCTCATCCATTCGTCATCAATCCCTGTGGCCTTCGTTTCGATGAGTCACGACGCCTTGATGTAGCTGGGTGAGACACGAGTCAATCCGCTCACTTGACCGGCGAGTAGTCTTCCTTGCCGAAGACATACCAGACGAAGGTGCTAATACCCGTAACGTCGCCCTTCTTATCAAAGCCAATCTTACCTATCACGGTGTCAAATCTGCCCTCTCTCAAGGTATTTATGACAGCCTCAGGTTTCAAGGAACCCGTTTGTTTAACGGCCTGCGCCCACGCCTGAACAGCAGCGTAGCTATACAAGGTATAACCGTCTGGTTCGTAGGCATCCTCTTCGCGAATGGCAGCAACCACGTCTCTGGCCTCTGGCTTTAGGCGCATATCAGGGCCAAAGGTAAAATAGGTGCCTTCGCCTGCGTCGCCCGCAACGAACAGGAATTGGACATTCACCAACGAGTCGCCGGAAAACAAGCGAAGATTGGGCAGCTCCTTTTTGGCCTGACGCAGAATAATTCCAATATCGGTTAGGTAGCCGCCGGCATAGAGAACATCTGTTTTTTTGCTGACGAGTTTGTTTACAATCGACTTGTAATCTTTTTGATCCGGTGTGTAACTATCGAACAACACCTCGGTAACACCGCGTTTGTTCATCTGGCGTTTTGTAAACTTTGCCAAGCCCAAGCCATAGGCTTGACCGTCGTGGATGATCGCAATGTTGCTTTTGCCGTGATTGTCGGCCAAGTAGTCGCCGGCGATGGTGCCTTGCTGGTCGTCGCGGCCGATCACCCGAAATACATAGGGACCCCCTTCATCGGTGACCTTGGGATTGGTCGAAGCCGGTGTGATCATTATGATCCCGGCTTTTTCATAGATCTTGCTGGTAGCAAGGGAACAGGCGGAACAAAGGTGCCCGATGACGACAACAACGCCCTCGCTCACCAATTGCCGCGCCGTCGCCTCGGCCTGTCGCGGCTCACACGCATCGTCCACTGAAATGGTGACAATTTCCTTGCCAAGGAGGCCGCCTTTGTCATTCAGATGTTCGAACGCTTTTTGAGCACCGATTTCCTGCTGTTCACCGGCATTGAGTGAGCTGCCGGACAAAGGCCCGGCGATACCAACCTTGATCTCTGCCTGAGCCGCCGCAATGACGCACACTATCGATATGAATGCGCCGATGAGGCTTCCAAAAATTGTAGTTTTCATAACTGCCTCCTCCATTTCATTCCTTGAATTGTTGAATATTGCCTCATGTCTCGAATATCTTGGTTTAAATTGGTGGGAAACCAGAGTCTATATTGGTACAGAAAGAAAATCAAAATTTGATAAATTACTCAACAAGTGGACGTAAATTTCAACTGAAATTGAGGCTCAGGGGTCATATAGCTGTTTATTATTAATATTAATTTTATAAATGTAAATAAAATCATATTATTGTTCTTATATCAAATAATCAGGTAAGGCTTTGATATTTTAAGATTATGAGAAGGCCCACTGATAGGTAGTCAAAGTACGGATGGTTGCATCCTCATCCTAGCCCATCAGGCGGCTGTATCCTTGAACATCAGTACTGAGAATGGCAACGTGTTTACGTCTAAAACCTTCATCTGCCATATGGCATCCCCCGTTATTAGATTTCAAACAGATGAACTCAGTATGTGGAGTATTCTTAGGAGCGCGATGATTAGGTGAGAGCCGAAGCGATTCCATAAGTGAAGAACTGCCTCAGGTCAGTTAGAATAGGAGAATCAATGAAAATTTATATGAATTTATACCCTAATCGACGAGATTTAGTCAATCAAATTTAAGGCACCGGCTTGTCGAGATACTTGACCGACCAAAAATCCAAATATCAGCTACCTACAGATATATTGAGATTACCTATAAAATTTCAGACTTGTCAATACTTGTGTTTACTTGCCAGAAGTGCAACCCAAGTTTAATCGACTCCGATTACATATATCGTAAAATCAACAAAAATGCAAAAAAGGCAAATCCCCGAAAATGGATTTGCCCTATTGAAAAAAAGATATCACAAACATTTTGAAGCTCTGATATTTACATTTTCAT
>JBFESJ010000238.1:0-5260 GCA_041548585.1 Desulfobacterales bacterium
AATCGACTAGTTGGTAGATTAAATGTCATGATCAACAGAAAAGAGCAAATCTTAGAAACAGCAGCGGAACTTCTGCAATCCAGATCTTTCAGCTCATTCAGCTATAAAGATATCATGGATAGAATAGGAATAACTAAACCTACTATTCATCATCACTTTTCAACGAAGGCTGATCTCGGATTGGCTTTAATAGACAAATACATTGAAACGACGAAGGTTGCCTTAGAAGGCATTAATCAAAGGTATCGAAAGCCTTGGGACAGGATAGAGGGTTACTTTAATTGGATGTCAGGAATTATGTTATCAGGCAATAAAATTTGTCCCACCGGTATACTTCAAGCAGAATACAATGTAATCCCAGAAAAAATGCGAAAAAGCCTCAGTTTTAGGACTCAATTCATACAAACTTGGTTGGCAACAGTCCTTGCAGACGGTAAAGCAGAAGGTACAATGGAATTTCCCGGCAAACCGGAAGATCATGCCTTGCTTATACATTCTGCTATCCAAGGGGCTCTCCAACAAGCAAGAGCGGAAGGACCGAAAAAATTTACAACTGTTATACATCAATTAAGAAAAGGAATGAAGCTGAAAAAATGATTTATTATCGTTGAAGCGACACATTTTTTTTAAAACAAGGACAAACCAACTAGTTGGTTTATTCTGCTTTGATTAAATATTTTTAGAGGTTTTTAAATAAGGAGGTAAAATGGAGTACAGCAATATACTTTATAAGGTGGAGGATGACATTGCAAAAATAGTAATTAACCGCCCCAAGGCACTGAATGCCCTAAATGCTTTGACTGTAAAAGAGTTAGCTCATGCTTTTGCAGATGCAAAAGAAAATGCTTCTGTTCGAGTCGTTATTCTGACAGGCAGTGGTGAAAAAGCATTCATCGCCGGTGCAGATATCAATGAAATTAAAACCCATTTAGAAAAAGGACCAATGGTTGCCAGAGAGGAGTTCGCGTTAAAAGGACAAAGGCTTGTATCGACGATCGAGAACCTCGGGAAACCCGTTATTGCCGCTGTTAACGGCTATGCCTTGGGAGGAGGATCAGAAATTGTTCAGGCTTGCCATCTGGTCGTCGCCAGTGAAAAGTCACGTATTGGCCAGCCGGAGATAAATTTGGGATTCAATCCTTGCTGGGGGGGAACAGTGCGTCTTCCTCTTCAAGTTGGACGTAAAAAGGCTTTGGAAATGATTCTAACGGGGGAGATGATAGATGCGAAGGAGGCATATAGATTAGGCTTAGTGAATTCCGTCGTACCAGAAAATGACTTAATGCCAACAGCTGAGTCATACGCTAAAAAGATAATTGAAAAATCTGGGGTTGCTGTGCGCCTGTGTATGGATTCGATATTGGAAGGTTTGGAGATGTCTAAAACCGAAGCACTATCGAACGAGGCTAACGCGTTAGGATTGGCGGCAGCCACTGAGGACTCAATGGAAGGGGTTTTAGCTTTTCTGGAAAAGCGAAAACCTGTATTTCAAAACAAATAAGATTATAGCCTGAAGGCGATAGCAGGAGTTGATCGACCGGTTTCAATTTGTCTCAGCATGCTTTTAATCACAGCGGTTAATTCTGAAGGCTGATATTGACTGAGATTCCTTTGCTCTTGAATCTCTTTTATTCCTTGATATGGCATTTTCTTACTGTTTCATATAGCGCACAATCAAACGTTAGATAGTTCCGAAATTTGAGGGCATTGTATAGGATCGTTTTGTATGGGTATCGACTTTATTCCTTTGGTTTCATTTGTAATGGTAACGACTTTTACCCCTGGACCTAACAACATTTCCAGCGCCTCTATGGGGGTACTCTATGGTTACAGGGATACGATAAAGTATCTAACTGGCATCACGGCGGGTTTCTTTTTCATCATGCTACTGTGTGCCTATGTGTCAAGTATACTGTTAAATTTCATGCCGTCTGCTGAACCGGTGCTTCGTATCATTGGGGCCGCTTATATAGTATGGTTAGCAATCGGCACTGCACAGGCAAGCTACACATTTAACAGCACGAACAAATCACCGATGGGATTCAAAAAGGGATTTTTTCTCCAGACTTTAAATCCGAAGGTGGTCGTTTATGGCCTAACACTCTATTCAACGTTTTTGTCATCTGTCGCCGATAATCTTTTAGTTCTAACCGTGTTTTCATTGCTATTTGCCTTAACAGCGTTCTGTGCAACTTCCACTTGGGCGATAGGTGGGGCGGCAATAAGAAAGCATCTTCATCAACCAAGAGTAAGAGTGCTTGTCAATGCTGTTCTTGCGTTGCTTTTGCTATATACTGCCATTGATCTTTCTGGAATTGCTTCATTGGTGGGATGAGATGAAGGGGAAATCAATTGGTGGGCATGCGTTATAGGGGACGTTCGTGCAGAACGTTCACAACTCTAATTTGATGTCATCTATATCTTGTCTTTTCCCGGTTGATATCATTCGTGTCACACAAGAGTTCCTAACGCCAAGATACCTCGCAACATCGGCTCCGGAATAACCGAGTTCCCTGACACCTATCCAAGACATGGCACGTCTGGCGTTAACGACTGCTTTTCTCCGGCTCCCTGATCGAAGTTCCCCAATAGAGACATTGTATCTCTCAGATACCTTTTCAGCAAGTGTATTAATATCTATTCGCTGTCCCGACAGCCTTAAATTCTTTTTAACAAGATCATCAAGGCTCGATATGACCTGTTTAACAAAATCTCCGTCTCCGAGTATCCGCTGGTCAGCCACCTGTGTTTCACCACGCCTTCGGCTGGCGAGAACCGCCGACCATCCACCCATCAATACCCCGTCCCATGACATGGTGCAACACTCCAGGGGCATCTAATCCGGCTAATCTTGGCATAACCTGTAACTTTCATATTGAAAATCTAGCTCAAGCACTTTCTGCACGAACGTCCCCTATTATGCGCAATTTGAAACGCTTAATCTAGGGCATCGTTTCCAGCCCGGATTCATCCCCGAGCAAGTCCACATACCGATTCCTTGCTGGTTCCACGTCGACGCGTTTAGGCCAAAAGCCGTATTTCAACCGATGGACCAGCAGCCGGCAATCGCTGAGCAAAGCCAGAAGACTTGGGACCAGCACCAAGGTTAAAATTGTTGCAAAGGCAATGCCTGCTGCAATAGAAAGGGCCATGGGGATGAGAAATTTGGCCTGAAGATCTGTTTCCATAATGAGCGGCGCCAAACCGCCCACCGTACTGAGCGAGGTCAGGAAGATCGCCCTGAACCGCCGCGCACCACCAATGAGAATCGCATCGAAAAACAGCATGCCTTCGGCAATATTTTCGTTGATCCTCTCGATCAATACAATGGCGTCATTCACCACGACACCGGTAAGCGCCACCATTCCGAAAATACTCATGATCGAAAGGTTATATCCTAAAAGCAGATGCCCCAAAACCGCGCCGATGATGCCAAAGGGCACCGTAAACAGAATCACGAAAGGCTGGGCATAAGATCGAAACATGGTCGCGATGATGATAAAAATCCCTAAAATGGCCAAAGGATAACCCACAAAAAGGCTATCGAACGATTCACGCATCTTTTTTTGTTCTCCCTGAAGCGCTACATGGAGTTCCGGATATCGTCGCTTGAGCTTCGGGAAAAAGTTTGAATTAAGCTCGGCAAAAATTTCATTGGCATTGGCCTTATTGTTGTCAACATCCGCACTAACCGCCACTCGGCGCATGCCGTTGGTGCGGGTAATAATAGAGTACCCCTGTGCGAAAGAGATGTCGGCAACGGACATTAACGGGACTTCATGTCCGTTTGGGGTTCGGATACGAACCTGTTCAAGGTCTGAAATTCGGCCGCGTTCATCTGCGGTATAACGCACTTTGACCCGGATATCGTCTCTTCCCCGCTGGAGGCGAACTGCTTCATCCCCATAATAACCCGCATAGATTTGTCTTGCCAGGTCATCAACCGTCAGTCCCAGCGTTCTTGCTTCTGGTTTTAATTCGAGTCTCAGTTCATTTTTCCCCTGTGAAAAATCAGATCGGATTTGGTAAACACCATCGAACCTCCGGAGCCTTTTCATAAGATCTTCCGCCGCACCCAGGATGTCGTTCATATTTTGCCCCTGCAGCCAGACTTCGATGGGAGCACCCGGAGGCCCGGCTTGCAGACCGGTGAACGTCAAAGACTTTACACCGGGAATCGAACCGATCTCCTTTTCCCATTTGACCATTAAATCTTTTGAATGAATTCCGCGCCGCTCAGAGTCTAAAAGAATGGCTTGAACCGAACCATAGTGGGGGCCTGACTTGGGCGGATCACTCAGAGTTTGGCCGACCAGGGACAGACGATTTTCAATGAGCGGGGCTTTGGAACGGGTTTGGGTCTGCTCGGCCAATCGCAAAAGGGCTGCATCGATCTTTTCAACAGCCTGTGACGTAACATCCAGAGGGGTGCCGCTGGGAAATTCCACGGTGGAGGTCATGATAAACCCGTCAATTTCAGGAAAAACTTCAAATTTCAGCATACCCCCTTTGATCACCCCGATGCTCAAAAGCAGGAGACTAATGGCGATGCAAAATGAAATATAGCGATAATACAGGGCCTTGCTCAACAGCGGTGTATAAATACGGGCCACAAACCATTCCATTCCTGAACGGGTCAGGTGATGCACGGTTTCCAGTCTGCGGGTTAAGCGGTGCTTATTATTGTTTTTAACATTGGGATCCGGAAGATGGCTCAAGTGAGCCGGCAGTAATAAAAGACATTCCACCAGGGAAACCGCCAGACAGGAAATAACGACCACAGGCATGATGGCAATGAACTTGCCCATAATTCCGCCGACATATAAAAGTGGAATAAATGCTACGATAGTCGTGATCACAGCAGCGATGACCGGCATTCCCACTTCGCTCACGCCATCAACCGCAGCCTTTAATGGTGGCTTGCCCTGCTTGCGGTGAAAATAAATCGCTTCGCCAACGATAATGGCATCATCTACCACAATACCCAGAACCATAATCAATCCGAAAAGCGATATCATGTTGATCGTACCGCCCACAGCCCATAAAATGGCCAAAGCACCTGCAATGGAAATCGGGATCCCCATACCGCCCCAGAAAGAAAGCCGGGCATTTAGAAAAGTCCACAACAAAATAAAAACAATCATCAGCCCGATCATTCCATTTCTTACCAGCAGATCGATTCGTGACCGGAGCATGTCTGTATTATCATAGAGAATTTTAATATTGGTGCCGGCAGGTAGTTGCCGTTCCTTTTGTGATA
>JBFESJ010000239.1:0-5249 GCA_041548585.1 Desulfobacterales bacterium
AATGACCTGCTTTTAAAACTTTCTCCAAATTGCTTCCTGATTTCATTTCGGCTTCCTCTGCTCTAATTGCAAAATCATTATTCTCATAATCCGATGCGCCGGATTTACTCCAATATACGCGCTTTCACCCGTATAAATGGGATGTTATTATTTTTCAGCTTTCTCAGGTTTTTTGTAACCGGGCTGAATCAACGTCCTTGGAATCTGGTCATTCCATTCTACCGGAGGAGTATATACAATAATTTCATCCAGACGTCCCTGTTTTTCCAGACGTTCATAGATCCTGAACCAGGCACAGGGTTGATCCGTGTTTATCTCGCAGCTACCCCTATTGGTGCCGCCGCATGGACCGTTATAAAGCCCTTTTGCGCACATGGTGACCGGGCAGATGGCGGCGGTCATCCCGAGCACGCATTTGCCGCAGGAACGACACCGCTCTTCATACCAGCCCACCGCCTGATTGGCGGACATGCCGGTGGTATCCACACCCGGAAAGACCGGTTTGTCCGGAAATCGTTCCGCCAGAAACTGAATCCCAACGCCGCAAGCCATGGAGATAATCGCATCATAGTCTCCAATAATATCGTCCAGCTCCTCGAGATATTCATGGTCACACTGTCTTTCGACGGTTTTAGCACCCAGTTCTATCGGGCTGTTGTCCAGTTTTCTGGCCATATCGATCTCGGCATTCAGAACGGCAACCTCTTTTTCACCCCCTGCAAGGCAAACCGCCACACAGGTACCGCAGCCCACATTAAGGATCTTTTTATAGTCCTTGATCATTTCTTTTATTTCTTCAAAGGGTTTTCTTTTGGCAACTATCATTTTCCCTCCTAAACAGTCACTTGTCGCCAGCCGTTTATCATTTATCGCCCATCAGTTATCCAATCTCACATGATCCGTGACTACATTGCCGATTCTGGGTGAAAGGGCAACACATCTTTAAGATCATCTCCTAAATATTCACGTTCATTGGGTCCAAGAATTCCTAAAGACAAACAGATCAATGTCCACAAATGAACGGTTTCCCATGCATGATCGTTGAGTTCACTCAAATCATGGACCTGGGCATGGCAATTGTGGCAAGGTGTTATGCAGTAATCTGCCTTTGTTGCCAAAATCTGGTTTGCTTTGAGTTTGCCGTAGCCACGACGCGCTTCAGGATATCCCGACTGGAGAAACCCTCCGCCGCCGCCACAGCAGTAATTGTTCGACCGGTTGGGGTGCATTTCAATAAAATTTTCTTCTCCAACCACCGCTTTCACCGTGTACCGCAGGTCTTCGGCAACCGGATCCCCAAAGGTCTTTCGCACCAGCTGACAGGGATCCTGCACCGTGAATTTGATTTTCAGATCCTTGTTCCAATCGGAATTGACCTTGAGCTTACCTTCCCTGATCCATTGGGCATACATCTGAATGATACTCTTAATCTCAAAGTTGTGCTCAATCTTGAATTTTTCGAGTCCGACCCGGACTGCAAAAAGTTCGTGCCCTCACTCCGTATTGAGCCAGTATTTGCACTTGAGATCATCTACGGCTTTGGCCTTGACCCTTACAATATGCTCCCAGTTTTTATCGTCGGCCAGAAACAGGCAGTAATTTTCCGCCGCCCATCCTTTTGTACCGTATGTCCAGTCGGCGCCGACGTGATGGAGAATCTTCCAGAGCGGCACCATTTCATCCGGTTCGGTCACCGGTTCTCTGGAATTCTGATTCAAATAGAATTCAGCCCCCTCCCTGTTGACATCCGCCTTCATGTCCTTGAATTCAGGCTGAGTTTCCTGATATTCTTCCAGCACGTCTTCGACCACGAACTGAAAGTCTTCCTCGGTGGCTCCCATGGCAGAGCAAGTATCATTTCTCAATGCCATATCGCACGATCCGAGGATTCCCTTGGGTCGCTCTTCCCGGGGCCAGCTTGCCCTGGCGTTGAAGACCAGTTGGGGGATGTTGATTTTCATGGGACAGACATAAATGCATCGTGTACACATGGTGCACATCCATACCCAGGGTGTGCTGGTGACTTCTTCGTCCATACCCAGGGCGGCCATGCGCAAAAACTTTCTGGGGTCCATATCTTCCAGACCCGTAGCCGGGCATCCGGAAGAACAGGCGCCGCAGGTCAGGCAAAGATTGAGATTTCCTCCTTCGGGAAGCAGCTCCTTTACCTTGTCCAGAAAAATACTCTTCTTTTTGCCTCCTATTTTAATTGCTTCTTCAGCCATAATATCTCCTCCGTTTTTAGGCCTTTGTCGAATCCTTTAAAGGATTAGGTCCTATAGACCGAATATTTTCGGTCATCTCCTTTGCGTATGCTGCAAAAGTGGGTCCTTCACCTGAAGATAGGTTATACATTCTCACCCTGTCGCCTTCAAGACCGATCTCTTCCAGCAACATACGAACATGTTCCACCCGTTCACGAGCCCTGAAATTGCCTTCGTTATAGTGGCAATTCCCTTCCAGGCAGCCCACAACATAAACCCCGTCGGCCCCTTTCTGAAACGCCCTCAGAAGATGTATGACATCAACCTTTCCGGTACAGGGAAGTCTAATGATTTTAATGTTTGCAGGATAATCGAGTCGCATGGAACCTGCCAGGTCCGCTGCGGAATATCCTCAGTAATCACAACAAAATGCTAAAATGGTCGGTTCGAAATCAGCCATCACATCCCCTCCGCCTCAAGCAAGGCATCAATTTTGCAAATTATTTGATCATCATCATAATAACTTAAATGAATGGTCTGCCGCGGGCAGATGCTTGCACAGACACCGCATCCATGGCAGATCGCTTCATTGATTTCTATGAGTTTCTCGTTCGTATTAAACGCAGGCACACCAAACGGACATGCACGGACACAGGTCAAGCATTTGACACAATGATCCGTATCAACCTTGGCCGTGATGGCAGAGAGCTTAATGGCATCTTTGGCAAGAAATGTCACCGCGCGTGAAGCCGCCGCCTGGGCCTGGGAAATAGCTTCGGTGATCAGCTTTGGACCATGGGCCGTACCACACAAAAAGACACCGTCACTGGGCATGTCCACCGGCCGAAGTTTCACATGGGCTTCAATGAAGTATCCTTCCGGATTTCGATTCAACTTCATGATTTGGCTCATCTCATCGGTATCTTCAGCCACCATTCCGGCACTTAAGGCCACGAGATCGCCCCTGATCTCGATGTTCTGCTGCAGGATATGGTCTTTAACGGTAACCATCATTCCTTCGGACGTGCTTCGAACATCCGGCGGTGCATCCGCGTCAAAACGGATAAAGATCACCCCCTGCTCTCTGGCCTCTGTAAAATAATCTTCAAGGAGCCCATACGTCCGAATATCCCGATACATCACATAGACCTGAGCATCCGGATTCAGTTTTTTAATGTGCAGGGCGTTCTTTACGGCATTCTGGCAGCAGATTCTAGAGCATTCAACATTCTCATCATTTCGGGAACCGACACACTGGATCATCACAACACTGTTAAGATCGGCGGCGCCTTTTTCTTCTAACATATCGGCAAGCTCCACCTGTGTCACCACCCGTTCGTCATCTTCGTAAAGATACTCCTTGGGTTGGTATTCCCCGGCCCCGGTGGCAACAATAAAAACACCGTGTTCGATCCTGCGTTTCTCCGCTCCGGAGTCTAATGCCACCTCTGTTGCAAAATTTCCCTTGAAACCTTCAAAACCCGTTATTTTGGCTCCGGTCAATACGTCAATTTTGCCGTGGCCGTTCACTTCATCGATAAGGTTTTTAAGGTAAACCTGGATATCTGCACCCTCGATGGTATGATGCAGTTTTCGCGAAAAACCGCCGAGCTCGGCCTCTTTTTCAACCAACACCGTATTGAATCCCTGGTTGCCCAAACTGAGTGCGGCATTCATTCCCGCCACACCACCCCCGATCACCAAGGCCTGTTTGTTAATGGGAACAACTTTTTCATGAAGGGTTCTCAGCGCAGCGGCTCTGGCCACGGACATACGAACCAGGTCTTTGGCCTTTTTTGTTGCAATTTCGGGTTCCTTGGAATGGATCCATGAGTCCTGGTTACGAATATTGGCCATTTCAAAGAGATACTTGTTCAACCCGCAAGCTTCGAGGGTTTCCATGAACATACCTTCGTGGGTTTTGGGACTGCATGATGCCACAACAACACGGTTGAGGTTATGCTCCAAAATTTTTTCTTTTATCAGATCCTGAGTATCCTGGCTGCACGTAAACAGATTCTCATCCGTATAAACAACATTCGGAAGCGTTGCGGCATAGTCCTTAACCGCCGGAACATCCACAATCCCACCGATGTTGATGCCGCAATTGCACACAAAAACACCGATGCGAGGATCCTGACCGGTAACATCGATTTCTTCAGGAACTTCAACTTTGGGAATGTCCGTTCCCCGGGCTTCGGCAAGCTCGGCGCCTGCCAGACAGGCGGCCGCACTGGCCTCTGTCACCGATCCGGGAATGTCCTTTGGCCCCTGCAATACCCCGCAGGTATAAATTCCGGGTCGTGATGTGGCCACCGGAGCAAACGGATCGCTTTCCACAAAATGGTATTTGTTCAAGTCTATGCCGAGACGTTCCGCAAGCTCTGCTGCATCCGGCTGAACTTGAAGACCCACGGAAAGCACCACCATACTGAAGGTCTCTTCTTTCATCATACCGGTCTCATCGGCATATTGGAGAATCAGATCTCCGGTTTCCGGAACTTCGATGATGCTGTGTACCCTGGCCTTGATAAAACGAACGCCCTCTTTATCCCGGGCACGCAAATAATATTTTTCATAATCCTTGCCGAATGTCCGCATATCCATATTGAACACCGCACAATCAAGCTCTCCATGGACGTGCTCTTTGGCGATCATGGACTCTTTAACGGCATACATGCAGCATACCGAAGAGCAGTAACCGTTACCACACCGGTTTACATCCCTGGATCCCACACATTGCAACCAGGCAATACTTTTGGGTTCTTCCCGGTCCAGGGGCCGCATCAGATGGCCGAAATAGGGTCCCGATGCACTCAAGATCCTTTCAAATTCTTCACTGGTCAACACATTGGTGTATTTGTCATATCCCAGATAATCAAGACCTGAAGGATCAAAGCCGCGGCTCCCCACAGCCATAATAACGGATCCCACATTAAGGCTGGTTTCACGCTCCTTATCATCATATTCTATCGCCTTGGCGATACACATATTTTCACAAAGACCACAACCGATACAGGTATCGGTGTCAATGGCAAAAGCAAG
>JBFESJ010000240.1:0-5218 GCA_041548585.1 Desulfobacterales bacterium
ACTATTGACCGTCTGACTTTTGGGCATTTCAATGCCAAGGCGATTCATGGTCTCTTTGAAAGCCGTGCGATCCTCCCCGCGTTCAATGGCGTCGACGTTCACGCCGATGATCTGAACGCCGTATTTATCCAACACACCGGCGTTGTATAGTTCTGAAGACAGGTTCAAGCCGGACTGACCGCCCAAGTTCGGCAGAAGGGCATCCGGTCGTTCAGCCTCAATAATGTTTGTCAGCGTCTGAAGATTCAGGGGTTCAATATAGGTGACATCCGCCATTCCCGGATCGGTCATAATGGTTGCCGGATTGGAATTCACCAGTATGATCTTGTAGCCGAGACTCCGCAGTGCCTTACAGGCCTGCGTGCCGGAATAATCGAACTCACACGCCTGCCCGATAATAATAGGTCCTGATCCAATGATTAAAACACTATTGATGCCTTCACGTTTGCCCATCACAATTCCTTTCAGGTTTTTTCACGTTAATGGATATTCAATGCACAACTAAGAGCTCTAATTCATAAATACGATGACGTATTTTTATCTGGAAAACTATCTCGTGTAAGCTGAAGTCCAATAGTTTGAAGTTTGAAGTGCCTAAAGTGAGCTAAAGTTAAGGAGGGCGCTTTCAGCGCGATCAATTATAATTAAAATTGACAGAATACCTTAATTTTAGGCACTTTAGTTCACTTTAGGCATTTTAAACTTTTGCATACATAGAATGAATAAACAAAGCTATAAATACGTTACCGTATTTAAGAATACATGTACTAAGATTAGAAATAACTACTTCCATCCCAACAATGAGTACATAATTTTGCCTTTGGCAGGCCAATGGCGCTCACGAGATTTTCGAGTGTTTGATATTTTAAAGATGTCAGCCTTAAGCGTTTACGAATATTGTCAACCATTGCTTTGTTTTTTTCCGAATTTGACGTTGCGTATTCAAGTAAAAATTTATCGTCGGTGCCCTCAAGATTTTTTATCGCCTTTCGTCCTGCAAGATCGAGTGTCGATCGCGATGAAGAAAAATTAAGAAAATCACACGGATAAATCAGGGTCGGACAGGCCGGGCGCATATGAACCTCCAATGCACCAAGATCGTATAATATTTGAATATTGTCCTGCAGTTGCGTCCCTCTGACAATAGAATCATCACAAAAGAGAATCTTTTTTCCTTCGATTAATTCTCTGATGGGAATCAGTTTCATTTTAGCCACAAGATCTCTGAAGCTCTGGTCCTGAGGCATAAAACTTCTGGGCCATGTCGGTGTATATTTTACGAAAGGCCTGACATAGGGTATCTTCTTCTCATTGGCATAACCAAGGGCGTGCCCGGTTCCCGAATCCGGAATGCCGGCAACGCAATCGATCTCCGTGTCGTCCTCTCTTCCAAGAGCAGCCCCGCATCTGTTTCTTACAAATTCTACATTAATTCCTTCGTAGTTTGAGGCAGGATAGCCATAGTATACCCACAAAAACGCACATATCTGCATCTTTTTTTCGGGTTTCTTTTTCTGCTCGCACCCTTCAGCGGTCATGAAAACAACCTCGCCAGGCCCCAAATATTTTTCTATTTCAAAATCCAGGTTCAGGAATGCACACGTTTCGGAGGAAGCGGCATAAGAACCATCTTTGGCACCAATAACAATCGGCGTTCTTCCCAATTTATCCCGTGCAGCATAAATACCCGTTTCCGTAAGCAAGAGCATCGAACAGGATCCTTTAATCAGGTCCTGGGCATACTGTATTCCTTCCTCGAAAGAATTTTTTTCACAGATTAATGTTGCGGCTGTCTCCGTTGGGCTTAAATCTCCACCACTTGTTTCATAAAAATGGATTTTTTTTCGAAAGGCTTTTTTAACAAGCTCGTCAATGTTGTTTATTTTGCCGACGGTAACGATACCAAATCTCCCCAAATGAGACCTGAAGATCAACGGCTGCGCATCGTAATCGCTGATAACTCCGATCCCTTGGTTGCCGCGCAGCTTGGGAAGATCCGATTCAAATTTGGACCTAAAGTAATTGTTTTCAATATTATGAATGGAGCGAGAGAAGCCTTCAGAATTTTTTGTCGCCAACCCCCCCCGTTTTGTCCCGAGATGAGAATGATAATCCGTTCCATAAAACAGATCATTGGTACAATCATCCTTTGATACAACGCCAAATAACCCCCCCATGTAACCCCCTTCGGTAAATGAACTTAAATACGGTGCATTCCACATCCTGCATGTCTTTTTGTCTCAGAACTAAAAAAATATTTTGTTATTCGCTATAGTTGTTCTAAACTAAAAATTCAACCTTTAAGTGACACTTATTTTTTTCACTCAAATTCTCCGGCGTTGTTTTAAATGAAGCGTATTTTTTGAACAAAACTCACATAATAAAAAATTTCTGTTGACAAACAAACCCATGGTATTTATTTTTATTTATCAAATAAAAATGCACAAAGCTGTGCAACATATGTAAAAACGCACAAAGTTGTGCAACACCAATACAGAGCTTTTAAGACAAAGACGTCGTTTTCCATAACCAGCGGATAATGGCGTCTTTTTTTTTCAATTCACTGATATTTCATCATAAACTTGTTGTTGGGTGTCAAACAAAAAGGGATTTAGGTACGCGTAAATGGCTGAAAATTATAAACCCAAAATAACACTGTTTCACTGCATAAACACATTTGGTGATGCCGCTGAGGCGTTTTTAACCGTCAAGAACAATTGTGAGATAAAAACTGTCAAGATGCCGTGCTCGAGCATGGTTAAGGATGTTTTTCTGCTAAGGGCATTTGAAGCCGGATCCGACGCAGTGGTCGTACTGGTCTGTCCCGAAGGACAGTGCCGTTATATCGAGGGCAACATACGGGCAAAAAAACGCGTGGCATGGGTCCGGAATCTTCTGGACGAAATTGGACTCAACGGTCAGCGGCTGTCCTTTGGCAACATCTCCTCCGGAGATAAGATTACCGCCAATCAAATAATACATGATGTTCTAAAAAATCTGGCCGAGTTGGGTCCCAATCCGGCCGTATAAATGGAGTCTATCGATGATAGTTGGAGAGCAAAAATCAATATCGGAAATTAAGGAAATCATCGCACCCTATAAGAATATTCTAATTCTGGGATGCGGCACCTGTGTAAAAACCTGTTTTGCCGGGGGCGAAGACGAAGTCGCCGTGCTGGCATCCGCCTTAAGACTGGCCTGTAAAAAAGACGGCAAGGAAATAGAAATCGAGGCGTTTACCGTGGAGCGCCAATGTGAGGATGAATTCATCCAGGAAGGAGCGCCGGCCATCTCCCGAAACGAGGGAGTGTTGTCCCTGGCCTGCGGTGCGGGTGTCCAGGCGCTGGCCAGACGGTTCGTCAAAACCCCGGTGTTGCCGGGAGTCAATACCACCTTCATCGGTGTTCTGGAAAAGCAGGGGGTCTTTACTGAGGAATGTGCCGGCTGCGGGGATTGCAAGCTTGCCATATTCGGTGGAATTTGCCCGATAACCCGCTGTGCCAAAAAACTCTTAAACGGTCCGTGCGGTGGATCACAGAACGGCAAATGCGAGGTCAATCCCGAAACCGATTGTGCCTGGCAAATGATTATCGAACGGCTCAGGATATTGGGTCAAATGGGCAATTTAAGGGTCTATGTTCCCCCCAAAAACTGGCAAACCAGCCTTTCAGGCGGCCCAAGAAAACTGGTAAGAGAGGATCATATGATATGAGCGAAAAACCGATCAGCAGACTGCAGGAAATTTTAGCAAAAGGAGAATTTGCCGTTACCGCAGAATGCGGTCCGCCACGGGGCGCAAATCCTGAGGTTATCCGTAAAAAAGGCGAGGTATTAAACGGATATGTGGATGCCGTTAATGTCACCGACAACCAGACCGCCATTGTTCGAATGTCCAGCATTGCGGCATGTGTGCATCTTTTGAAGATGGGTCTGGAGCCGGTGATGCAAATGGTCGTCCGGGACCGAAATAGAATCGCTTTGCAATCGGACATCATGGGCGCCTATTCTTTGGGCATCAGAAATATTCTCTGTCTTTCGGGAGATCATCAGAGTTTCGGCAGCCAGCCGGATGCCTTGAATGTTTTCGATATTGATTCCATGAATCTCATCCGGACCGTTCAAACCATGCGAGATGAAGGCAAGGATATGAGCGGTTTTGATTTGAATGATCCGCCCCGAATGTTCATCGGCGCCGCGGCCAATCCGTTTGCCGATCCTTTTGAATATCGCGTAATTCGCCTGGCAAAAAAAATCGATGCGGGTGCGGATTTCATTCAGACCCAGTGCATCTACAATATGGATCGCTTCAAGGAATGGATGAAAATGGCCCGGGAAGAGGGCCTGACCGAAAAGGTTCATGTTCTTGGAGGTGTCACCCCTTTAAAATCTGCCGGTATGGCAAAATTCATGAATAACAAGGTTGCCGGTATGGACGTGCCCGAACCCTTGATCAAACGAATGGCGGGTGCCCCCAAAGAAAAGGCCGTGGAAGAGGGCCTTAAAATATGTCTGGAAACCATTGCCGAGCTGCGTGAGATAAAAGGGGTGCATGGCGTTCATATCATGGCCATTGAATGGGAGGACATTGTTGGAGAAATCGTCGAATCGGCCGACCTGACACCGAGACCCTGAGGATCGATGATTTACGATTGATGATTGATGATTTTTGGAAACCGTATTTTATTTAGAGGGCACTTTCATACGAGTTTCAGATATTTTATACTGTATTAGCAAAGGACGGAGAGTTTTTATTGTAAATACTTATAATTCAGCATCTGGCTTGGAGAACCTGAGCCGCCGCTTACAGGCCGGAGGGGAGAGCGGAATGGATATTCTTTTTTAAAAAGCGTGTACTGTTTGAGTGGTTTAAGGATCGTTAGAAAGAACAGGCGCATACCGAAACATTTCGCCAGTTAGAAAGCACTTGTTCTGAGTTTAACCTATTGTTTTTAGATTTATATATGTTCTTTCTTTACGACCCTTTAGCCACGAGTTTACACGGTTTGAAAAAAGCATTATCCATGAAGCGATTTAACAAAAAAACCTCGATCGCCAAAATAAATAATAAATTTCAAATTTAGAAGGATTTTCTAACGTCGTCAATTCAAATTGGAGAGTTAAATGCCCAAGAAGTATCATATACCCATTAAAACCGCTGACCCAAGGCACCATCCCATCGGCAAGTATGCCACGGTTGAGTTCCGGGAAGACTGCGCCG
>JBFESJ010000241.1:0-5130 GCA_041548585.1 Desulfobacterales bacterium
GAAGGAGTCATTTAACATTTGAACAGGATCTTCCAAACTTCACCCTCATAATACAAATTTTATGCTAATCAGGATATGGATATTCAAATGACGTATGTTTCGTCCCTACATATCCTTTTTTCTTCATACACTGAACGGTAACCCAAATGGTACTCTCATATCCTCGATGAGGGTTTGTTTCCTCATTTCCCTCACGCATCCTGCCGTAACTAACAATCCGTCTTTGCCCTTCTATACAATCCAAGAAATCCGCCGTCTCGGTTTCTTTTGTCATCCCTTCTTTGAAAAAATAATATGCATGCTTGGCCGGTAAGGGTAGATATCCTTCTGACGGCATATATGTTTTAAAATTGACGGTATCTATCGTTTTCTTATCCTCAGCACCTACATAACTTATCGGTATAAGGATCATTATTATAACTGCTACTATTATTTTCCTCATGGTTTTAACTCCTTATACTGGAAATCTATTGTTACTACACAACGTATTCATTAATATATGCATGATACGTACCATAAAACCTTTTTTAAATTTTAATTAAATATTACAATAGATTAATATCTACCACTTGATTGAACTGAAATAACATCTGCCGTCAAACATTTGACGATTATTGTGAAAAAATTTCAATGCATGTTCAGGCATAGGTTAAAAATTTTAGAAAGATCTGTGTGGCAAGAATGTGTATATATGTCATCGTGTTACACTGGGTCAGGGGGTGGGGTAGAGGGGTATGGACATGGAAGCGTTACAAAGTTTCAAAAGGCCGGAAAGACAGCCGGTTTATCTTGCCATTCGAGGGGAAACCGTTGACAATCCGACAACGGAGGAGGTTGTGAGGGAAATCGAAACAGCGGTCATGGCGCCGATCCGGCTGATCTATGAGCTTTCAATCAGTTGCGGCGATGATTTCTGGACTTATCCAGGGTTTGTTACCAATGTCGCCAATACATTGCTCAGCTCGCTAAGGCGGTGGGAACAACTAAGTGGTTATCTTTAAAAAGAGGGAATCATTCACTAAAGTCCGGGATAGCTTGACGAAGCGAAAACCGACTTCCCTGGCAATAAAAAACCCTTGGAGAAAGACAAGCTCCAAGGGCCTGTGCGAGGGCTGTAGCTCCCCCGTGATTTTAAATATTAAATAATTTTATCAGCTAACAGATAATAAATCAAGTGAGATTATTAACGATAAGCACGATGAGGTCGGGTTTGTTCTGGATGTGGCATTAAAAAGCCTGGGCCGTATTAGTGAAAGGCTACATCTACTCGCACAAGTATGAAGTTACGACCCAGGCTGTTAAAGCAATTTATTCCCAAGAAAGTTATTGAAAGAATCTTTTATATAACCACAATGTGATATGTCAAGATGTTTTTTAAAAAATCCACGGGATGGGAAGAGGGAAATGTTGGTAGGTATAAATTATTATCGAATCCTCACGGAGATTTTCCAAAAAATAATCATAAATTTGGACCTGCACCTATTGCAACGGAAATTCTTCGTGCCTGGTATAAGATGCATCCACCACTTTCGATAGATTCGTTCATGCCCGACATCTCCGCATTTAGGACATTTTTTTTTGATAGTCTTTTCTTGCCAATGCAATTATTCCTTTGGGCCGAAATATAATAAGGAGACAGATAATATATTTCTAAATGACCAGGAACAAATAGCGGGTGATCTCGACTGAGGAAGAAGTGCTTTATAATAGTAGCGATATGAGAACCAGCTTAAATGTAAGAAAAAGAAACTTTATTAAATACAATATGATACGAACGTTTAAATGTCAAATAAAATATGATGCAAAAATGTTCAGGAGAACGGAACCTTCATCTATCAGAAGTTGATTTTAACCCCACGGGATAGGCGTGTACGGCTGAAAAGGGCGTCCCTGGCCCCTGCCCGTGGATAAACTTCAGGGAGAAAGTGAGGGACTTATTATGGCGGTATTAGCAGAATGTCCAGGTTGCCGCAGAAAGCAGAGCACGAAAAATAAGAAGTGCAAATGCGGCGAGAACCTGGTCAAATTAAAAAAGGCAAAAAAGGTCCGGTACTGGATCGATTATCCGCTTCCTAGTGGAAAGCAGCGCCGGGAGTCAGTCGGATCTTTCGAGGACCTGGACGCCTATTCAATCACGAACGCAAGAACGGCCCTATCAAAAAGGACCGTCCAGAAACGCGAAAAAAGAATTTTAGATATGCTGCCCGGTACGGATCTGACCTTCCAGGAATTGACGGATTGGTATTTAGACGATCCGGGTGTGAAAAATCTCCGGTTGTAAAAGGAACGAATGCCCGGAAAAGAAAAATCAGCATCGAGGAATATTTCAAGCTGGTTGCTGTGGCTCCAGCTCATACCAGAGACATGATGATCATTGCCTACAATACCGGAATACGTCCGGGAGAGGTGAGGACGCTTCGATGGTCATATATCGGTTGGAAAGCCGGGTTCATCAACCTGCCACCGGAAATCACGAAAGAAGGTTCCAAAACCGGGGAAACCAAATGGATACCGATCAACCATAACGTGAAAGCGGTTCTGGACAAACGCAGACCATCTCCCGGTGTCGTTTCCGAAGATCACCATGATTATGTGTTCACCTACCAGGACAAACCGATAAAGGGAGCCCAGGGATCGAGAAAGTCATTCAGGACCGCCTGCAAGAATGCCGGGCTTGTTTATGGCAAGGATACTCCAGACGGTGTCATTTTCCATGATTTCAGGCGCAGCGTCAAAACCAATATGCTGACAGCCGGAGTTAGAAAAGAATATCGGGATACGATCCTCGGCCATTCATTAAAGGGTATGGATCGACATTACCTGGTTCCGGGTAAGAATGACCTGAAAGATGCGATGGATCAATATACTGAATGGCTGGACGGTCAAGTTGAGGCTGTTCGGAAAAAAGTTGACCATTTCGTTGACCATGCCACTAAAAAAGGACTTGCCGTGATAGCTAAGTCCCGGAAATCATTGGTGCCCCCGGCAAGGATCGAACTTGCGGCACATGGATTAGGAATCCATTGCTCTATCCACTGAGCTACGGGGGCGAGGTTTAACCTCAATTGAGGGTTAATATTGCCTTACACCAATCCCGGCATCCTGACAAGCATTTTTCCATGTTTTGTCAAATCGCTTTACCTCCATATCCCCAAGAAATGGAAATGATTGCAAATTTGATTTCTCTGTGGTATTCAAATAGAAATAAATTATTTTGAAACAATATTTTTTCGAAATTTCATCCATTCAAATTATATTTCCTGGATCATTTCCAAACGCGTCGATAATTCTACACGTATTCAAGGGTTCAAGGGCCCAAGTAAAATGCTGATTCCCCAACTGAGCGGCAACGCTAGGTTTTATAACATCGGTATACGATTTAAATTTGAATTCCCCGCAGATTGTTGTAGCTTGGCGGAAATCCCGTTTTCGGGGCTGCGGGGATAGGAATTTTAGCCCGCCGAAAATAATGCGGGTAAACCCGCCAGAGGCGGATAAACCTTTCGCTTACTTGGCCGCCTATGCTGTGTGGCGGATTAGATCCGGTCCCGCTTTCAGCGGGGCGGGAGTTACATAAAATCGTTACACGATTTTATCTAAAGGTGAAAAATGAAAAGCATAAAATTAAAATTATTACTCTCTATTGGAATGATTATCATCGTATGCTCAACGATATTATTTTACAGAACTTACACCTCGGTTACCTTAAATATCGAGAATTCAATAAAACAGCAATTGAGTCTTGCATTAAATTTTGATCTTGCCATCCGTGAGTATGTGGCTGAAACCATTCGCCCCGTGATGTTCGATTTGCTTGACAAAGAAAAGTTCATCCCCGAAACCATGTCCACCAGCTTTATCGCCCGAAATATCTTTGAAAAGGTTCGCAAAAACTTTCCAGACTACATCATCAAATTTGCTTCCGGTAACCCGAGAAATCCCGTGAATCAGGCTGGCCCTGAAGAATATGATATGCTCCGGTATTTTAATGACAATCCTGATGATACGGTTTGGACGGGCGAGATTGCTATGGACGGCAGGAAATACCTTGCAACATTCAGTGCCATGCGAATGGAAAAAGACTGCCTTCGTTGTCATGGTAATCCGGATGACGCACCATACGAATTGATAAAACGGTATGGTCCAGACGCATCATTTTACCATGCACTCGGAGATGTGGTCGGCCTTGATACCATTGCCATCCCCAGCGATAAACTCAAAGAACTTTTATTGAAAGAGAAATTCAAAAACCTTGGATTTTTAGGGGGGGTAATTTTATTGCTTATTGCATCAATGGTGTTTGTATTCAAATTTGTCATCACGGATCGTTTAAGCAGAATAACAAATCATTTTTTAGACGCCGAAATGCAATCTGAAGGATTTAAAATTAGAGGTGTTGAGATAGGAGGCAGGGACGAAATCGCCATCTTGGCATCAAGTTTTAATAAATTAGCAAAAAAACTCAACAACACGTATATTGAACTCACACTTGAAATTGAGCGGCGAAGGCATGTTCAAAAAGCACTGCGTGAGAGTGAGGAAAAATATCGAAAATTATTTGACATGGAATCAGATGCCCTTGCTTTGGTTGATATGGAAACCGGCAATATACTCGATATTAACCGAGCGTTTATAAAGCTCTATGGATACAGCAAAGAAGAAATACGCTGCATGAAAAGTATGGATTTTTCAGCAGAACCTCATAAAACAAAGAAAAACATACAAGACCTCGAAGGATACATTCCTTTGAGATATCATAAGAAGAAAAATGGTACGGTTTTTCCCGTAGAAATTACGGTCAATTTTTTCGAACATAAAGGGAGAAAGGTTCATATTGCTGCAGTGAGGGACATCACAGATCGCAAAATTATAGAACAACAGATAGAAGCATCTTTAAGAGAAAAAGAAGTGCTTTTAAGCGAAATACATCATCGTGTAAAAAACAATTTCGAGATTATTTCCAGCCTTCTCGACATGAGCAGAATGGATACTGAAAACCAGGAAATAAAAAATATTTTGCTCAGCTCGAGGACCCGGATTCATTCCATGGCCATGATTCATTCCCAGCTGTATCAAAGCGAATGGTTTGATCGGATCGACATGGCAAGACATATAAATGAGCTGGCGGAA
>JBFESJ010000242.1:0-5122 GCA_041548585.1 Desulfobacterales bacterium
GATGGCACTCGTTGCAAGTGGTCGGTACTTTCTTTGGCTCTTTTTCCGATGCCTTGTATAACATTTCCGCTTTTTTCTGCTTGACTTTTATTTCTTTGTGACACCCGATACAGTTTTGATGATAGGCATATTTGTAATACTTTATTCCCTTTTCCGTATAAGCCAGGTACTTTGTCGGCTTTTTCGGTGCTTTCAGGAGATCGTGACAATTCGATGTTGTACAGTTGGTGATTTTGGTATTTCCTTCCCATTTGTGGTGGCATGTTCGGCAATCATATGTAAAATGTTTGGCATGATGGAATTCGACCGGAGATCTCTTTTGTTCGACCGAGGGATCGGGTTCCAGCACAATAACGCCCATCGGGACAAGCATATCCTCAACGGCCGCTTCCGTATCGCTTTCATTCTGTCCGGCAACATTTAGCGCCATTCCAAAAACAAAAACAATTACCAAACACAACACCGCCACTCGTATTCTGCACATCCTCTTCCTCCTCATTAAAAAACGATAAATGGAGCTTTATACGATCTTTTTATCAAAAGTTTCCAAAAATTATATTTACAGGCAGCCGGGGGTTTTTATCGTTAAATCGATTCATGGTAATGCTGAATAATAAAAATTTTTCCGTCGCCCTTTTAACTGAAAACGGACCATATTGAAATAAAGAAATACTTATGCTAAATAAATAAAAAAATTTCAATGAAAAAAATGAATATGAGACTTTTTTTTTAAGCTCGCCGTCAATTTCTCTATGGATTCATCTGTATCGATAGAATTTTAAACGCGTTGTTTGTGTTGCTCAACCTTCCCATAGCGGGAAAATGATGGAGGAATAATGATAATCACCAATATTGAATCTGTCCCCGGGAAAAATATTGTAGAGCATTTTGGATTGGTTTCAGGAAGTACGATTCGAGCCAAGCATTTGGGCAGAGATGTAATGGCAAGCCTGAAAAATTTGGTGGGCGGAGAGCTCAAGGGGTACACACAACTTTTGCATGAGTCCCGCCAACAAGCATTGGACAGAATGGTTGACCAGGCGCGTCAACTCGGAGCCAATGCCATCATCAATGTGAGATTTTCGACCTCTTCCGTTGCCCAGGGCGCTGCCGAATTGTATGCCTACGGTACAGCCGTCCGAGTTGTGTAAAAGGAGATCCCTTGTGGACAGTTTATTATTTTTCTTAACCCTGATTGCTGTCGGATATCTTGCCGGCACCTTTGCAGAGAAATATCATTATCGATCCATCCTTAAACGTGAAAAAATGTTCATTAATTTACCCGCCATAACTGTAAAAACGTTCCATTCCCCCGATAATCGGATCAAATCTGCTAAGTTGGTGTACGGAAGTGCCGTAATTTCAATTGATTATTTCAAACGATTCACAGCGTCGCTTCGTAATATCTTTGGAGGTACCGTCAAGTCATACGAAAGCCTCATTGACCGGGCGCGACGGGAAGCGCTCCTTCGCATGAAGGAAATGGCGGGAGATGCAAAGATAATCATCAATGTCCGAATAGAAACATCCACCATTGGCAGAAACGCCAATAAAAAGGGCGTGGGATGCCTCGAAGCCATTGCTTACGGCACTGCCCTGACTGTAGACTAAATTTAGCGTTTCAAATCGTGACAATTTTTGTAATATATAGACACCTAATGGGGGGTATCTGTTCTGTCTCCACAAAATGTATCATGTGGTAATGTTAAACGTTTATTATCTTTTTAGTATTGTGTCACAATTTGAAACGCTCAATTTAGGTATGGATCAGTAGATGAAATATACGCCCCGGCTTCCGAAATCGAATGTCAACGTGACACCCACCTCTCCGCTACGAGAATTTTTTGTCCTTACCATCGCTGTACTTGGTATTGTAATTGCGATATACATCTTGTTGGGGTTTGCGGTAGATCTTTTTGTGCCACGGATTTCGACCGACCTTGAAAATAAAATGTCGGAACTCTTCATTCGATCAATAGATGCCAAGGATATAGATTCCGGATCTCAAGACTTTGTCCAGTCACTCACCGAAGATCTTCAGAGACGGTGTGCCAGACTGCCGTATCACTTCAAGATCCATGTTCGAAACGCCGCATCGGTCAATGCTTTAACTTTTCCCGGAGGCCATATCATCGTTTTCACGGGACTTCTGAATACGGTGACCTCTGAAAACGAACTGGCTTTTGTCCTTGCCCACGAAATGGGCCATTATGCCAACCGGGATCATCTGCGGGGTGTTGGGAGGGCCTTTGTGTTTATCACCATTTCCACCTTTTTCTTCGGCACAGACAGTAACGTCAGCAAAATGTTGGCCCATGCGCTCAATATTACGGAGTTGAGCTTTTCCCGAAAACAGGAATCCCGTGCTGACGAATTCGCACTCGAAGTATTGAATTGTGCCTATGGCAACGTTGCCGGTGCAACGGATTTTTTTGAAAGGATCCCCGAAAAACAAGATCCGGGAAAATTCGGTCATTACTTTGCATCACATCCGGAAAATTTTCAGCGCATCGCCGATCTTAACAAAATAATACAACAAAAAGGGTTCAAACTGGCAGGGGAAAAACCCCTTCCGAATTTACACAGAAAGGATAACCGATAATGCAAATCACTTTTTACGGTGCGGTTCGGGAAGTTACAGGTTCAATGCATCTAATCGAAACCGAAAAAAATCGTATTTTACTGGATTGCGGGATGTTTCAGGGGCATCGGAAAGAGAGCAATGAAAAAAACCGAACCATTCCGGTCGATCCGAAAGCCCTTACCAACGTTGTGCTTTCCCATGCCCACATCGACCATTCCGGCCGGATTCCCATACTGACGAAAAACAATTTCTACGGGCGCGTGTTCTGTACCCGTGCCACGGCGGATGCCAGTGACTACCTCCTCAGGGATTCCGCCCATATCCAGGAATCGGATGCCGATTATCTGAACTACAAAACCGTCCGATCATTTCTGGCCGAACTGGGCACTTCCGGGCCAAATAAAAAGATTTCAAAAAAAAGCTTAATAATATCAAGAAGGAACTGAAAAAGGAAGGTCATCGGATTAACACCGAAAAAATTAACGAACTTCTTTTAAAATATCGTCTTGAAGGCGTGACACCGCTATACAGCATCGAAGATGCTGAAAATGCCCTTGATTCTTTTGAGGGATATCCCTACCGAAACTCGGCGATAATCGGAAAAGATGCCACCTGCACGTTTTATGAAGCCGGCCATATTCTGGGATCGGCCATATCCATACTTAAATTCCGGGAAAACGGAAGGCAATGTACCATCTGTTATTCCGGTGATATCGGCAGATTTGAAAAACCGATCATAAAAAACCCTGCCCTTTCTTTCTTAAGCGACGATCTTGATGTGGATTTAATGATTATGGAAAGTACATATGGGGACCGCGTGCACGAACCGTTAAAGGATCTAAAACCCGGGTTGAAAAAGATTTTTACCGAAACTTTTCAGCGAAATGGATCTGTTATTATACCGGCCTTTGCCTATGGGCGAACCCAGGAGCTTTTATATCTTATTCACGAATTGTATAATGAAGGTGAAGTCCGGCGGGTTCCGGTATATGTGGACAGCCCTCTGGCCACCAATATTACCCGGGTCTTTGGAGAACATCCGGAAGTTTATGATAATGAAACCCATGAAACCTTTTTAAAAAAAGGGAAAAATCCGTTCTTTTTTGATAAGGTTCGTTTTGTCGGCTCTGTTGAAGAATCCATGGCCCTGAACCGTGAAGAGAAGTCGCATATCGTCATCTCGGCATCGGGGATGTGCGAAGCCGGGCGCGTCCTGCATCATCTGCGCCATAAAATCCACAATCCCCGTCATACGATTCTCATTGTCGGCTACATGGCTCAAAACACGCTGGGACGCCGTATTCTCGAACAGGGCCGGGAATATGAAAAATCGGGGCGAAAAGGATCACCCCCCATCTTAAAATTTCTAAACAAAACATATCCGTTAAAAGCCCATGTTGAAAAACTGGGCGGCTTCTCCGCCCACGGCGACAAGAACGAAATGCTTCGTTTTCTCAAAGAATCGAATCTTAAAATTAAAAAAATCGCCTTGGTTCACGGCGAGGAGGATCAGTCTCTTGCGTTTGCAAAACATTTGCAAAACAATGGCTTTTTGGTAATTGTTCCCAATCCGGGCGAAACGATTCGCATAGAATGAGATCGATGATCGACGCTGCGCCACAAAATAAAGACTTTTCCTTTTTGGCCGCCTCCTTTACGGTATTTATCTGCATGCTCTTCGGAGCCAATGCCGTGGCCATTAAAATCAGCCTTGAAGGTCTGGGTGTGTTTACCACGGCAGGCATCAGATTCGGCATCGCCTCAGTGGTAATTTTTTTGTGGGCCAGAATCACCGGACGATCCTTTGATATTAAAAAAGCACAGGTTTTTCAATTGCTTATAATCGCTATTGTTTTTACTGCGCAGTTATCTCTTTTCTACCTCGGGCTTAGCAAAAGCAATGCTTCCCGTGGAACTCTGCTCGTCAATTTTCAACCTTTTTTTACACTTTTTCTGGCACATTTTTTTATTCCCGGTGATCGAATTACCAAACGAAAAATCATGGGTATCCTACTGGGATTTGCCGGGGTTGCGTTTGTATTTTTGGAAAAAAAAGGGGTTACGAACGATTTTGAGGTCGGAGATGTGATGATCCTTGCGGCCGCCTTTCTCTGGTCCTGTAATGCAGTCTATACAAAACGGATTATTTCCGCGTTCAAACCGTTCCAAATAGCACTATTTCCAATGATATTTTCGGTTCCTTTCTTTTTTTTGGAAGGAGTTCTGTGGGATCATCATATGATTGCTTTTATCGATACTAAAATTATCGGCGCCATGGTGTATCAGAGTCTGGTTACGGCATCCTTTGGCTTTGTGGTCTGGAATAGTCTGCTGAAAAGATACGGCGCCGTGGCATTGCATTCTTTTATCTTTATTATGCCCATAACCGGTGTCTTGCTGGGCGGACTGATCTTGGGTGAACCGATGACCGTCAATATCCTTATCGCCATGCTGTTGATCGTTGTCGGGATCCTGGTGATCCATAAAAAACAAAAGAAACCCATTCCGTCGCTTCCTATAGGGAAAAATATTTAGCAC
>JBFESJ010000243.1:0-5111 GCA_041548585.1 Desulfobacterales bacterium
GTGGTGGTTTCCTTGGCTTTGAGAATCTTCAAGTCGGCAGCGTAGGATTTTACCGGCCTTAAATCAAAACCCAGGCACATGGCGGCAGCAGCGGCGCCCGCAGTGCCCGACCACTTGAGAAACTCCCGTCGTGTTAGTGCCTTATTACCTCCTTTCTTAATAAAACGTTTGTCCCGACATCGGTCGGCCGTTTAATACCTCCAATCCAAGAAGAATATCGCTGGTTTGGTGGTATGGTCAATTTGACCATGTGGAGTCTGAAAATTCGGGCTGGCCATTAAGACCTTGGTAAGACTTTGTTTTTACCTTAAAAAACGTTATTTTTTCTAATTACGAACAGTACATTGATACTGAAATGTTAAATCCCAACCCATCCTGTATCTCGGGTCATTTATGACAAAACCCGCACATTATGGGACCGCTTTTTCGATCCCAATTGATATAATTTTCATGACATCCGATACACTTTTTGTGAAACGCTGTCAGAAGGGGAATCGGAATTTCCTTTGTCAGCCGTTTTTTGTGGCATGTGGCGCACTTGCTCCCTTTACCCTCATTCCTGTTGTTGAAAACATTGAAATCATGGTGACACACCCTGCATCTAAGGATGGTTTCGTGCAAATAGTGGTCAAACCTCACTGAATGTTCATGGCGCTTACCAAATTCCTTGCTTTTAAGGTTCATGATCCCTTCATCGGCCTTTTTATCCTGGGACCATGCCAATGATGTCACCAGGGTGACTGCGAAAATCAGACTAAAAAGAAAAAACCGGTGCTTCATGCGTATATCCTCCGATGAACTTATGTACATCCTGAAAAAATTAAGGAAAGCGAGTTTGGGGCAGTTATAAAATGCGGTATTTCGTAAAGGGGGATGGAAGCAAATTTATGTGTACTGGTGAAATCGATCATCTACCATCCTAATTGAGATAATTCCAACCTAAATACAAACATCGCTATTTAGTATACCGATTTTATGCCACAATGTATAATGCCACAATGTGATAGCAATTCTTCAACGATTTCAATATATTGCGCGTTTTGATAAAAATCAAGGATTTTTTTATAAAAGAACTACATTTAATGAATATTATTTATTTTAACGTGGGTTAAAGGGAGGAAATTGATGAATTCGGATGTTTACAAAAGCCTCAGGGGTGAAAAAAGGTATTTATTTCATATGATTTGCGTCTTTTTTAAAGTTTTTTAAGTACTGTTCCCATTCCATTGGAAGAAAATGTCTTTTGGCGTTGTTGCATTCCTTGCACGTTGCGACAACGTTGCCTTTTGTGCTCCGGCCCCCACGGGATATGGGCACAATATGGTCCATGGTAAGTTCTTTGGGTGGCGTCGGACGGCCGCAGTAGTGGCAGATACCTCTGGCACAGCGCCGCTTCCACCACTGAGAGTTGCGGAGTTCTCTGGCCTTGCGCCGTTCCCTGTTCAATTCTTCTTCTGTTAGATTATATGCAAAAGGTTCCATTTTTCGTATTTTATTGATTTAGAGACAAACCGAGACTATCGATCCATTTCATGATTTCTTTTGTTAATATGACATAAAATTTTTCAGATCCGCCGAGGCCCTGTCTCCCAAAAAAGTAGTTTATCTCAAGAAAAATCGGGATCATAGATTTCGCCTCAGATGAAAAGAGAATATCAAAACCGGCCAGGTTTATTCCGGTCTGGCTGCAAAAATCTTTTACAGATTTGATTCCTGCTTCCTGTAGGTCCGGTCGTGTGTCGTAATCAATGATAGCCCCTTTTCCGACATTTGACAAAAAATTATCTGAATTATGCTGGATTCGCCAATAAGAAACAATTGTCTGACCGATAACAACGACCCTGAGCGACCGGTTGCTTGCAGGAATATATTCTTGGATGATAAATCCCTTTTGGCCGCTATTTTCAAATTCTCTGGCGGCTTGCAAAACCTTCGAAAAATTTTCAACCGATTTTATCAGATAAACATGATCCCCATCCCCGCCCCAATCAAATTTGAATACAAATGGGAAATCGAAGGCTGGTTTTTCCGCAAAACCCCCATAATGTTTTGAAAAGGTGTTTATATTTGAGTGAGTTTCGGTTTTGGGATGAGCTACATTTTTTTTTTGAAAAAGCTGAATCTGACCGATCTTTCCCTTGTAGTTAAATTTAGCATCAAAATTAGGAAAAACATGCTTACAGTTTTTACGTGCCATTTTGTAAAGGGATCCATAGCATCCCTGGGGCAGGATTATGGCATCGGCTGCCTTCATTGCTGAAAGATCGTCAGCTCCGGGCTTACGCCCGGCGCAGAGTAGATTTTTGTCAGCTTCAAAGCAGGGGTGATAAGACAAAATCATCAGTAACCAAATCTTCGAAGGGATTTTGCGTCTTTACTCCAGTTTTTATGTACCCGAACAAAGAGCTTTAGATAGACCTTGGTGCCCACCATCCGTTCAATTTCTTTTCGGGCCTCCGTGCCGATCATTTTTAGCTTGCTTCCGTTTTTTCCGATGATCATGCCCTTTTGCGAACTACGTTCAACATGAATGGTGGCATGAATTTTCACAAGCCCACCTTTTTTTTCTTCGGAAAATGAATGTACAGAGACCGCCGTGGAATACGGTATTTCCTGGCCGGTTAGGCGGAAAACCTTTTCACGGATCATTTCAGCGGCGATAAAGCGTTCCGGCATATCGGTGATGGTGTCTTCAGGATAGTAGGGGGGGCCTTCCGGCAATAGGGTCTCCATGGCGGCGATGAGCTCATCGATTTGGTTTCCGGTTATGGCGGAAACCGGTATAATGGCTTCAAATGAATACGCCTTGGCCCACCTATCCATGATGTTAAGTAATGCGGGTTTATTAACAAGGTCTATTTTGTTGAGAACAAGAACCACCGGCAGTTTTATTTTTTCAAGTTTCTTTACAATAAACGCTTCGGAATCAGGGTCCGGATTTGCGACGTCAATCATAATCAGGACGATATCTACATTCCCCAGTGCTGAAAGTGCTGCATCAACAATTCGGATATTTAAAGGGCGTTTTGCCTTGTGAATTCCAGGCGTATCGATGAAAATAAGCTGAGACGCCGGGCGATGAAGAACACCCAGTATCCGATTTCGTGTGGTTTGTGGTTTTTTGGAAGTAATTGATATTTTTTCGCCCATCATCTGGTTTAAAAGCGTCGATTTCCCCACATTCGGAGCACCGACAATGGCGACGAACCCGGATCTAAAATCTTTTAATTTATTTTGTATATTCGGCATTGTGATTGATGGTACCGTAAAAAGTTAAAAAAGCGAACTAACTTAAAGCGCATCAATACCCGATTAACGCTTCGATGGCCTTCCATACAGCATCTTTTCCCATGCGCGATTTGGCGGAAAACAGGATCAGGTTCTCTTTGTTGACGCTGAGGGCTTTGGAGATGGCCATGTGCTGGTTCTTCTGTTTGATTTTAGAAAGCTTGTCGCTTTTTGTCAAAATCTTAATACAGGGAATATTGTAATAATGAAGCCATTCGATTAAATTGAGTTCCAGCATCCCGGGGATGCGGCGGATATCCATGATGAGAACCACGCCTTTTAACGTCTTTCTTGTCTTAAGGTAGGTTTCAATCATTGGGCCCCATGTTTTTTTTATGGAATCCGGAACCTTCGCGTATCCGAATCCCGGCAGATCCACCAAAGAGAATGTCTTGTTTATGAGAAAAAAATTAATTAGCTGGGTACGACCGGGCGTGGAGCTGGTCTTAACCAGATGTTTGCGGTTGACGAGGGTGTTGATCAGGGAAGATTTGCCCACATTAGAACGCCCGGTAAACGCTATTTCCGGAAAAGCCGCAGAAGGATACTGTGACGGCTTGACGGCACTTTTAACGAATTCCGTCGATTTGATGATCATGGTGTTTTTTTAAGATTCAGGATTCAAAAAATACGATGCAGGATGTACGATCCAGGATACATGATGCTGGATGCCCGGATATCCGCCAATAGAATACGTCTCGTAATTTCTACAACCAATGGAATGTTCAATTGATCGTCCGGCGTATTATTCATCCGGTATCATGCATTCTGTATCATTTTTAGATAATTCTCCAGTCTATCCATCCCCTCGGCAATATTTTCCATGGACGTCGCGTATGAAAATCGAAGGTAACCCTCCCCATTTTTGCCAAAATCGATGCCGGGCGTCACCCCCACATGGGCCTTTTCAAGAATATCAAATGCGAGTCCATATGAATCGCCGGAGATGTGTTTTGCATTTGCAAATACATAGAAAGCCCCTGTGGGTTCAACGGTAATTCCGAATCCCATCGTTTTAAGGCGTTGGATCATGTATTTTCGGCGCTCATTGTAAATTCGTTTCATTTCCAAAATGTCTTTTTTAGCTTCCCTGAGTGCCGCAATCCCCGCGACCTGCACCATGGCATTTGCAGAGATAAAGAAGTTTTGCTGAATTTTCTGGATGGGTCGGATGAAATGTTTCGGTGCGATCATGTATCCAAGCCTCAGACCCGTCATGGCATAGAGTTTGGAAAAACCATTGAAAACAAAGGCCTTTTGAGTAAATTCCAGTATCGAATGTTCTTTTCCCTCATACACCAGTCCATGATAAATCTCATCTGAAATAATGTAAGGTGAATCGTTTTCTGAAGCCATGCCGGCAATGGCCGCCATGCGTTCCTGCGACAGCAGATTTCCGGTGGGATTGGACGGCGAGTTGATAAATATTCCCTTTGTTCTCCGGGTGATTTTTTTTTCAATGGCTTCCGGCCGGTATTGAAATCCGTCTTCCTCGAAAACGGGAACAAATACCGGTTCACCCTGGACGAATTTGATAAAATTCGGGTAGCAGGCGTAATGGGGATCTGAAATGATGACTTGGTCTCCGTTTTCAAGAAGCGCCGAGAACATAACGAACATCGCCGGGGACGTACCCGATGATACCACGATTTGATCGGGGTCCACGGATACTCGGTAGGTCTTCAAATAGTGTTCACATATTGCCTCTCGAAGTTCAAGCATACCCAGGCTGTGTGTATAATGGGTATACCCGTTGTCGAGTGCCTTGCAGGCGGCTTCCTTGATGCACCTGGGTGTGTCAAAATCAGGCTCGCCCACTTCCA
>JBFESJ010000244.1:0-5066 GCA_041548585.1 Desulfobacterales bacterium
CAAATTGATATCATCAGGAATCAACGGTAAGAAGATTTCAATCGAAACCCTGAATTACCCCATCGAATGGGTTGAAGAAATCTTGATCGATTTTAATCTGTCCGTATGTCTGGATCTGGGCCATCTGATTTTACATGGGTTTGACATGGACGCTGTTTTCAAAAAGTATCAACAAAAAACTTCAATCATACATCTTCACGGCGCCAATCATCGTAGAGACCATCGAGCTTTGGATCTTTTGGCAAAACCGAATTTAGAGACTATCCTTGACATGTTAAAACGATTCAAAGGTGTTGTATCCATAGAGGTCTTTGCTTATGATCATCTAAATGCCTCACTGACATATCTTGAAAGCGTCTGGATGAAACATGAAGTTTAACTTCAGATTTTTTATGTTTTTACTTGACTTTCATTTCACTTTTCCTTTATGGAATTGGACAATTGTTCAGATGCTCGTATCGTCCGGCATTTTTTCATATCCCGGGTGTGAGCTTAATAGGGAACCCCGTTAAAATCGGGGACGGGCCCGCCGCTGTAACCCTGCCTTTTTCCAAGTTTAGCTTAGAAAAGGGAACCCTTTTGGCCATTGTGAGCCACTTTTCGTATATGGATGGGAAGGCCGCTAAAAGGGCGGGGGAGTCAGAAGACCTGTCTGAACAAAAGGCATTGAGACCTTTGAAAAATGCAAATTTTTGCAAAGATCTCACATAACCTTCGTGGACGGGAGGTGCCGTGTTAGATCTTGAGGATAAAAATGGGACATCCCCGGATCGATTAAGTTCGGTCCGGGGTTTTTTTTGCCCCGGACCCCAAAAATCACTTTTTAGAAAAAGGAGGAAAAGAATGAAAAGAAGACTGTTGTTTTTGGGGTGCCTGTCGGTTTTCCTTTTTGCAGGATTGTGTTGGGCAGAAAACCCAACAAAGGATGAACCATCCATATCCACCATGGAAGAGGTGGTGGTAACCGCCACCCGACAGGAGGAAAAAATTGCCTTTGTTCCGGCGAATGTAAACGTTATCACAGAAAACGACATTAAAAATTCAACTGCCCATAACATTCCGGACCTTTTAAGAACTCAAGTGGGTATTCATGTCAATGATGTTACTGGAAATAAAAGGAGCTTCACCGTTGATTTACGTGGTTTCGGAGAGACGGCTGCATTAAACACACTGGTCCTGGTTGATGGAAGACGTATTAATCAAGCAGATTTAAGCGGTACGGACTGGACATTAATCCCCATAGACAGGATCAAAAGGATTGAAACTATTAGGGGTGGAAGGGGAAGTGTTCTTTATGGTGACAATGCCGCCGGAGGTGTGATTAATATTATAACAAAAGAAGGAGAAGCATTTAAAACCGGGGGTGAAATAAGCGGCGGTAGCTATGACACGTTTAAGGGAAGCGCTTATGTAAGTGGAACTAAAAACAAGCTGTCTTATGCTTTATCGGGCAGTTATTTGACCTCAGACGGATACCGGGACAACAGTGACACCGAAGCAAAAGACCTGGGAATTAATCTGGGGTATTATCAAAACGATAGTGTGAAATGGAACTTGAGCAGCGGCTTTCATAAAGACAGTACCGGATTGCCCGGAGCGATCAAAACCAGCGATTTTGCTGCCGGTTCATCAAGAACAGACTCGCTTCATCCAGACGACTTTGCCGATGTTGAGGATTATTATTTTAAAGGCGGACCGGAAATCTTTTTTTTAAGCAACAGTGAGTTTAAGGTCGATCTTTCTTTTAGAAAAAGAAACTTCCTATCTTTTGCCTCATATGATTTCGGAAGTTTTACGGGAGACACCAACATTAAAACGATCACGATATCACCTCAAATTGTCTATAGGGAGAAGGTTTTTGGTCTTGGTAACAGCCTGATCTTTGGTTTAGACTTTGAGAATGTTGATGAGGACATTGTAAATGATTCAGTATATCTTGGCAGTTCTTCAATAGGAACATTTAAACTGGAAAAAGAAAATTACGGCTATTTTATTCACGATGAGATTAAACCGATAGAGAATCTATCAGTATCGGGCGGATACCGGTATGATCGGGCCAACTTCAATTTTCAACCATGGAAGCCCGAGCATAGGACAATGGACGAAAATTTATTCACTGCAGGCATTAATTATAATTTTTATAAAAAATCATATGCATATTTCAGCTATTCTAGAAGTTTCAGATATCCGGTAATGGATGAATTTTTTGACTATCGGACGAATACTATAAATACAAGTTTGGTGCCTCAAACATCAGACGATTACGAATTAGGTACCCGTTTCTATTTTACACAGAGTTTTTATGCAAATTTAAACTTCTTTCGAATCGATACTAAAGATGAAATCTTTTTGAATCCTACACCTTTTGTATGGACAAATGAAAATTTAGATGGCAAAACCCGCCGAGATGGATTCGAAATTTCACTCACAAAAAATTTTGTAAATGTTACAATAAGCGGGAGCTATAAATATACTGACGCAAACATAAAAGGCGGACAGTTTGATGGCAATAAAATTCCTAATGTCCCCAGACACTTGGCTAGTTTTAATACCCTGTTTCCTATTGGACAAGGTTTCTCTTTTGTATTAAATGGAACATATGTGGGCAAGCGACCTTTTATCAGTGATTTTTCAAATGAGTTCGACGAACAGGAAGATCACTTTGTTTTAAACACAAAAGTCAGATATATGTGGAAAAAGCTAACCGCCTTTGTAGATATCAATAATGTATTGAATGAAAAATATTCGGAATATGGCGTTCTAGGCATTTTTGGTTTCCCGGTAGAAGAAGCCTTTTATCCATCGCCCGAAATTAACTTTCTTGTTGGAGTTTCAGCCGATTTTTAACGTTAGGAATTTTCGTTTGTAATGGAAGGACCATACCCTAATCGAGCAAAGCTCGATTAGGGTATGAATGAAGGAGAAGTTATGATGCACATATTTATCAGCGGCGGACCGGTCATGTATCCTCTGCTGGCCTGTTCCATCATTGTGATGACCGTGATTATTGAACGAATGATCTTCTGGATCGGCATGGATAAAAACAGGAACAAGGCCTTGGTCGATGAGGTCCTTGATCTTTGCCGTACTGGAAGCTGGGAGACCATAAGGGTGAAGACCCAAGGCTCAAAAGATTATATCATTGGAATTCTCGTTTCCGGAATTCTTCATCGAGATTTTTCTATGGCCAAAGCCATGGAATCCGCTGCTGCCGAAGAGGTCAAAGGGATGCAAAAGTATATGACCGTGATCGATACCATGATCACTGTGGCACCGCTGCTGGGGATCTTTGGCACCGTCATCGGAATTATTCTGTCTTTTGAAATGCTGGGCGCGGCAGGTATCGAACACCCCCAGGCGGTGACCGCGGGAATTGCACAGGCCCTGATCACCACTGCATCAGGGCTCGGCATTGCAATTCTATCTGTATTTCCGTTCAATTATTTTAATTCCCGAATTGAAAAAGCAGCGCTTGATATCGAAAAGTATGCCACCAGCCTTGAAATCGTTTATGAAAAACTTTCAAACAACCACGGCGAACACAAAGGGGTCAAAAATGAAGGTTAACTTTCATATGAGAAAGAAAGTCCGAATTGAAATGCTCCCTCTGATCGATATTGTGTTTCTGCTCCTCGTGTTTTTTATCTATGCCATGCTTTCCATGGCCGTACATCGCGGGCTGCCGGTTTTGCTTCCGACATCTTCATCCGCTAAAATCGACAAAGAACTTTTACTTTCCATTACCGTAAAGTCAGACGGAACCGTATATGTGGATAAAGATCAGATTGATCTCGACGATCTTGGAACGTTTTTGAAAGCAAAAACCATATCCGATAAAGAAATCGGCATCCTGCTTTTTGCCGACCGCAGTCTTTCCTACCAGAATCTTTTCCGGGTGTTGGATCAGATCAGGATTGCGGGCATTCATCGAGTTTCACTCCAGGCGGAAGTCGAATAACATTCATGAAACAGATACTGACAGCCGGACTAATCGCCCTGGGAATTCACGGCCTTCTTCTATGCATGGATTTCAAGTGGCCCGAAAGCCTATCTATTGAAAGACCGAAATCCCGTGTTCTGAACATGTCGTTGACTTCAGTACCCATGAAGACTGCACCCAGACCTGATTTTCAAAAGCCAGAACCTGTTTTAAAAGAGCCGACCGTTGTTAAAAAAAATATAAAGAGACCGGAACGAAAGCGTGTTTTAAAGGCACCACCCCAAAAAAAAGCCAGGATTCCGGTCCAAACGAAACACAAAGATATCCCAAGAAAAACAGCGAATAAGTCTGAACATACTCTTGAAACTACCGAATCCCGATCTAAACCCGAACAAAAATCAACAAAAGCACTTTCGAAAGAAACCGAACAAAATGTCTTATCCCCGTCGCCGATGCATGTGATACATGAAGCCAGACCCATATATCGATCAAATCCACCGCCAAAATATCCTCGAACTGCCAGGATCAGAGGTTATCAGGGTAACGTCATGCTGGACGTTCTTGTGAATAAAAACGGAACAGTTGGGGATTTAAAAGTTATTAAATCGAGCGGTTATCCACTTCTGGACAGAGCGGCAAAATCATCGGTAAAAAACTGGTTATTTGAACCCGGTATGATCGGAAAAGAAAAAGTAAAAATGTGGGTCAGGGTGCCGATTCGGTTTGAATTAAAATAAATTTAATGGAACAAAATTAACTATGAAAAAAGCACCCTGTCTGGCGATCCTGGGAACAGGCTCCGAAGTGGGAAAGAGCGTCGTTGCAACGGCCCTGTGCCGCATTTTTGTCAACAGAGGGCTACGGGTGGCGCCGTTTAAAGCACAAAACATGTCCAACAATTCCGGAGTCTCCCCGGAAGGCCTTGAAATGGGACGTGCCCAGATCGTCCAGGCCGAAGCCGCGAAAATTCCGCCCCATGTGGATATGAACCCGATCCTTTTAAAACCCACAAGCGAAATCGGTTCACAGATTGTACTTTTGGGAGAAGCACTGACCAACATTTCGGCAAGCGAATATCACAGTAAAAAAACTGAATTATTTTCAAAGGCCTGCGACGCACTAGACC
>JBFESJ010000245.1:0-5051 GCA_041548585.1 Desulfobacterales bacterium
AACCTTTCATCTCAAACTTGAGGCATTGCGTTGTCACAAAAGCCAAATTATCCAGCTTGGCATCCCTGATCTGGAAAAATGGCTTTGGCAGCGATGTCAGAAAATGGCCGAAGGCGAATCTTTTGAGATCGCCGAAGCGTTTCATCAGGTAGAGGTGGCCTATTGAACTTCATCATCAATCCCACTCCATTCAATAAACCAATAAACCTTCGCTGTTATTTAGAAAAGCTGGAGAGTATTAACGTGACAAGTGGATCGTTGGATTAAAATAGGCGATGGACGGACGCTCATCTTTTTTATCCGTTGAATAACAAAAGGTCGTAATTGAGGAAGTGGCGGGATATTCCTCTAAGATTCCAAAGGTTGTGAATCTTTCCTTGTAATAAGGTGTCAAGGGAAAATCACTCGCCCACAACACCATAAACAAAATAACGTCGCCGTGCGTCACCGCAACAACATGCTTTCCAGAACAAGCTCGACGAATTCTGGATAAAAACTTTTTAACCCTAATCACTATGTCTTCCGGTTGCTCATATTTCGAATCAACACCGCTATAAACATCTCCGTTTCTTAAATCAACCACATCCGAAGACTGACCTTGAAACGATGTATACACCTCTGTGATTAAGCTTGACTTCCTCAACTTGAGATGATGATGGTATTTAAGGATTTCAACTGCTGTTTGGCGGCAGCGAAGCAGGGGGCTGCTTACAATTTCTTCAATGGTCCGGTCCTTTAACGCCCGGGCTGTGCGAGCCGCTTCAAGGCGCCCTCTTTTGCTGATGGAAAAACCCGCCAGACGGCCATAAAAAATATTGGATGGATTATGCACGCTGGCATGTCGAACCAAAGAAATGCGCGTGGCGGCATGTTGGGGGATAATTCCGGTTTGTATCATCTGGCCACCTTGCGACCCTTGAAACATGTAAATCTTTGTTGTGGGAGCTTATTCGTTTGAAATAAAATCTTTGAGCAACAAAAAGGCCTCATCATCAACATATTGAACCGGTGGATGTTTGCAATAATAGGCTGAAGGCGCCTCTAATACGCCGCCGATATTTCGTTCGATTGCCAATTTGCATAACCGGATGCAATCGATGGCAGCGCCGGCGGAATTGGGAGAATCTTCAACAGACAATCGAAGTTCGACATTTACGGGGATATCGCCAAAAATTCGTCCTTCCATCCGAATAAAGCACACCTTGTTGTCATTGAGCCATGGGACATAATCACTGGGGCCGATGTGTATGTTTCGGTCTTCGAGCTTTCTGCTTAAAACAGCCTGCACTGCCGCTGTTTTCGATTCCTTTTTTTTATCAAGTCGATTCCTGTTTAACATGTTTAAGAAATCGGTGTTGCCTCCCGTGTTGATTTGATACGTCTTTTCCAGTTTTACACCCCGTTTTTCAAACAGGTTCGCCAGCGCGCGATGAACAATCGTAGCCCCAAGCTGGGACTTGATATCGTCTCCGATGATTGGAATTCCACTGGATTTAAATCTTTTTGCCCAAGAAGGATCACTAGCAATAAAAACAGGGATATTGTTGATAAATGCCACACCGGCCTCCAGGGCGCATTCAGCATAAAACCTTGATGCCTTTTCTGAACCCACAGGCAAATAATTTAACAGCATTTCCGTCCCGGAATGCTTTAAGATTTCGATAACGTCGCTTTTGGACGGCTCCTTTTTATCACAAAGCAAAAAGGTGTAGGCCGATTCATAATTCTTCATATGTTCGGAAAAACCGTCCAATATTTTTCCCATGGATACCCTTACGTCGGCTTTTGGCATCCTATCCACAAATTTTTTAGTGCAGTTGGGTCGCTGGAAAATGGCGTCATGAACATCTTTACCGACCTTTCTCTGATCAACGTCAAATGCCGAAACAACTTCAATATCAGCAGGCGTGTAACCATTGATCGACCAACTTAAAATTCCGATGGCATTATTGCGGTTTCTTCCTTGGTAGTATATTATTCCCTGCAAGAGAGAACTTGCACAATTGCCAACACCGATGATACCAATTTTTATGGGTGTCATATTATAATCCATTAAAGGGGCGAACAATTTAAATCCGTAAATTTCAGGTTTTACCGCAGCATCATAGATTTCGAGTGATGATCTTCAAACTCAAACTTTATAAGATGCATTATTATAGTAAAATTTTCAACATAAAACTTAAGATTCTTTCACCATTAAAGAGGCCGTCAATGAGCCCAAAGCAACCTTGACAGATATTGTGAAAATAATTGATAGGAAACGATCCAAATTGCTCAAAGGGGTTGAAGAACGCAAAGATGATCTGTTTCTTATTCTTAATAGATGAAAAGCTGTGAAAAAAATAATTGTAGCAACACTGGCATATCTGTGTTTGACTGCTCTATCGGCCTGGAACCATGATGCCATTTTGCTTTAGCCTGGGACTTTCTGAGAAATGATGATACTGTTTGACAGATAATCGGTGCTTTTTTATGATTTGTAATATTCTATTTTACGGAGGGCGATGATGACACAGGAAATAGTGGCGCCACTTGACGGAAAGGTATTTCAACTGAAAATAAATCCGGGGGATAAGGTAGAAGAAGACGAGGAAATCCTGGTGATTGAAGCCATGAAGATGGAAACACCCATATTTGTCCCCTGTGACGGGGTTGTCAGAGAAGTCAACGTCAAAGAAGGGGAAGAAGTGGCGGAAAACGATGTTTTGGCCATTATCGACGAAAAACACATCGAGGTTTAAACCATGAAACCCTATTTTGAAAAAATGACTGAATTTGGCAATGCCCTGAAAAAAGGCCGAATAAAGAGCACGGAAGAAAACCTTAACAGCATCAAAAAGATCGAAGAAGATGTTGCTGATGAAGTAAATCGGGTCAAACTGGCCGGGTTCCCTGAAGAGAAGATTAATGCCAGGGGACAGATGACCGTGTGGCAGCGTCTTGAATACCTTGTCGATCCCGGCACCTGGTGTCCTTTGCATACCCTGTACAATCCAATGAACAATTCAGAAGGAACGACCAACGTGATCGATGGTATTGGAAAGATTTCCGGGAAATGGTCGGTAATCATCGGTTTTGACAACAAGGTGATGGCCGGGGCATGGCTGCCGGGACAGTCTGAAAATATTCTTCGGGTAACCGACCTGTCCAAACGCCTCAATATTCCTTTGGTCTGGCTGGTTAATTGCAGTGGCGCCAAATTGACCGAACAGGAAAAATTCTATGCCAATCGTCGTGGTGCCGGAACCCCTTTTTTCAGGCATGCCGAGCTTGAACAGTTGGGAATTCCGGTTCTGGCCGGCATCTATGGCACCAATCCGGCCGGCGGCGGATATCAGAGCATCAGCCCCACCATACTCTTTGCGCACAAAGACTGTAATATTGCCGTGGGTGGTGTCGGCATCGTTAGCGGCATGGCACCCAAAGGAGAATTTAATTTAGAAGCCGCAGAAGAAATCATCGAAAAAGCAAAACAGTTTCGGGCCAAACCACCCGGGTCGGTGAACATCCACTATGATGAAACCGGTTTTTTTAGATATGTGTTTGAAGATGAAACCGGTGTGTTGGACGGACTAAAAGATTATATGAAAGATATGCCGGCATATCATCCAAAATTTTTTCGGGTTACTAAACCGAAAGAACCCCGATTTCCAATAGAGGATCTTTACCGCTTGATTCCCTTAAATCCCAAAAGAGTATACGATTTTGACGAGGTATTGGCCAGGCTGGTGGATTCCAGCGAGCATATGGAATTCCGTCCTGATTACGGCCCGGAAGTATATGCGGGATTATGCAAAATCAACGGATTCCTGGTGGCCTGCATAGGAAATAGACAACAATATCTTGGCAGGAACTATCCGGAGTATGCCGACTACCCGGGCATGGGCGGGAAACTCTACCGCCAGGGGTTGATAAAAATGAACGAGTTCGTGACCCTTTGCGGCAGAGACCGGATTCCTGTCATCTGGCTCCAGGACAGTTCAGGACTGGATGTGGGAGATTCGGCTGAAAAAGCGGAACTTTTGGGTCTGGCCCAGGGGTTGGTCTACTCGATACAGCAAACAGACGTTCCCATGATGCTGTTGCTTCTCAGAAAAGGAACAGCGTCGGCACACTATCTCATGGGCGGACCCACCGCCAACCGGCACAATGCCTTTACCCTGGGAACCGCAGCCAGTGAAATATATGTCATGCACGGGGAGACGGCTGCGGTGGCCACTTACTCCCGGAGGCTGGTCAAAGAAAAAGAGGCAGGCAGGCCTTTGGAACCTATCATCGAAAAGATGAACAAACTGGCCAGGGAGTATCACGAAAAATCAAGGCCGCTGTTTTGTGCGAAAAACGGTCTTGTGGATGAAATTTTACCGCTGTGTGATTTGAGAAAATACCTTGTGGCCTTTACCGGGGCAGCCTATCAAAATCCAAAATCCATCTGCCCCCAGCATCATATGATCCTTCCCCGGATCATCAAAGGGTAATTCTGTCCACTGAGTTTTGACGAATGCAGGTCTTGTGGAATTCCTGATTTCTCAGTATTCTAATGATTATAAATAACTCTATAAAATGAAATTAATGGACGACTATCGATAAGGAGCGAAAAATGGCAGCTGATATTTTTGGATGGTGTGGAAAAATTCTCAACGTGGACCTGTCAAATTCTCGGGTCACTGAACGTAATACCTTGGACTATGCAGGTCGCTTTCTTGGCGGGCGCGGCATTGCCACACGGATCTACTGGGAAGAGGTACGACCTGATGTGGGTGCTTTTGATCCGGAAAATCGCCTGATACTCGTGAGCGGCCCTTTAGGCGCTACCGGTGTCCAGGGCGCCTCCCGGTTTGAGGTCGTAGGGAAGTCGCCCATGTTGCTGCCGGAAGGATTCTGTTATGGAAACCTTGGCGGATTTTTCGGCCCCTATCTAAAAAGGGCCGGCTACGACGGCATTGTCATTTTTGGACGATCTGAAAAACCGGTTTATGTCTGGATCCATGACAGTAAGATCCAAATATTAGATGCGTCTTTGCTATGGGGAAAGGGTGTTAATGATGTCA
>JBFESJ010000246.1:0-4967 GCA_041548585.1 Desulfobacterales bacterium
AAACCCTCTCATTGAAGGAACGGCCGTTCATCGAGGCCGCCAAAGTCGCCGGGGCGTCCCATTTTCGTATCATTTTCCGTCACATTATGCCCAATGTGCTGCCCCTGTCACTATTGTACATGACGTTTCGTGTCACTTCAGCCATCATCATAGAGGCAGCGCTGGCATTTTTGGGATTCGGAGATCCGAGCACCGTCAGCTGGGGCATGATGCTGCAATGGGTATGGAAAACCGGGCATATGTTTCAGGCGCCCTACTGGCTGTTGCCTCCGGGTATCTGTATTTCACTGTTGACGCTTTCATTTTATATGCTGGGCCGCGCGATGGAGGAAGTGCTGGATCCCCGGCTCAGAAAGGAGGTCGCACAAGAATAGAATGGCGCTATTGACCGTAAAAAACTTGAGTGTCGGGTACCATACTCGAAAAGGTTTCCTAAAATCCGTACAGGGAGTTTCCTTTACCCTGGATCAGGGTAAATCCCTCGGCCTTGTCGGAGAATCGGGCTGCGGCAAAACAACGATCGGTATGGCGTTAATGGGATTGCTGCCCGACAATGCCTCTGTCACCGAAGGGGAGATTCTGTTTGAAGATCAAGATCTGCTTAAGATGTCGAAAAAAAAGATACGACAGGTTCGTTGGAAAAAAGTTGCGATGATTTTTCAAGCGGCCATGAATGCCTTGAATCCGGTTCACAGGGTCGGTGAGCAGATTTCTGAGGCCATTTTGGCACATGATGCCGATATATCTGAAGAAGCGGCCATGAAACAGGTTGAAAGCCTCTTTGACCTGGTGGGGATACCACTGGACCGTATGAGAGACTACCCGCATCATTACAGCGGCGGCATGAAACAGCGGGCCATTATTGCCATGGCACTGGCTTGCCATCCGTCGCTGATCATTGCGGATGAGCCCACAACCGCTCTGGACGTTATCGTGCAGGATCAAATTTTAAGGGCAATCAAAGATTTTCAAAATAAACTGGACATCAGTGTGATATTCATATCCCACGATATCGCCGTTGTGGCAGATGTCTGTGATAACATAGGCATTATGTTCGCCGGCCAACTGGTGGAATATGGTCGCATTGAAGAAGTTTTTGATGCGCCGATGCATCCTTATACCCGATCGCTGCTGGCTTCGTACCTGACATTGGACAAAGATGTCGTACAATTAAACGCGTATCTCGGCGAAACTCCCGATCTCATAAATCCCAAGGCAGGATGCCGTTTTTGTGAACGGTGCTCGTTTGCGGAAGCCACCTGCAGTCTCAGGGCACCTGAATGGGTGGAAATTTCGCCGACTCACAAGGCCCTTTGCGATCAATGCAAGTAAAAAAAGGTTCTGTAATGAAAGACCCAAACAAGGTTATCGTACAGCTGGAACACATTTCTAAAACGTTCCGAACCAGAGCCTCTTTGTTTAAAGGAGAGCAAAAAGAAGTTATTGCCCTCAAACGGGTATCTTTAAATATCTATAGAGGTGAAATTTTCGGACTGGTCGGCGAAAGCGGCAGCGGCAAAACCACAACCGGCCGCCTCATCGTTAAACTGGAAGAGCCGGACCATGGAAAATTATTGTTTGACGGGAATGACATTACCAAAATCAAAGGAAAAGCCTTGAAAAATTTTCGCAGGAAGGTACAGATGATTTTCCAGGATCCCTACCAGTCTCTAAATCCTTATCTTTCAGTGTATGATAGCATTTCTGAGCCTCTGGTCGTCCACAACGTGGGCAATTCGGAAACCCGCAAGGATATGGTCCGGCAAAGTCTGAATGCTGTAGGCCTTTCCCCTCCGGAGGACTTCTTTTACCGATACCCTCATCAGATGAGCGGTGGACAGCGCCAGCGAATCGCCATTGCCCGGGCCATGGTCCTGAAACCGGAATTCGTAGTCGCCGATGAGCCCACATCGATGCTGGATGCGTCAATAGCGATTCATATTTTTAACATTTTGTCTGAAATACAGAAAAAACTGAATGTAACCTTCCTTTTTATCACCCACAGCCTCGCGGCTGCACGGTACCTGTGTGACCGGATTGCCGTGATATACAAAGGCGAACTGGTGGAAATCGGGTCTGCGGAAAATATTATCCAAAATCCAGGCCACCCGTATACCCGGGCACTTATTAAAGCTCATCCGAGATTCCGGCATTAGCGATAAAGAAAAAAATTTTCTGTTCAGAGTGTAGTTGAAATAGTGGAAATTCCAAATAACAAATCTCAAATAACAAATAAATACCAATGACCAAAATTCAAAATAACAAACCCGTATATGATCTTGAGGAAAGGACATTCCAATTCGCTAAAGCTGTTAGACTTTTTGTTAAAACGTTGCCGAAGACAATGGCTAATTTCGAAGATAGCAAACAAGTACTAAAGGCATCCGGTTCAGTGGGTGCAAATTACAGGGAGGCCAACGAATCATTAAGCAAAAAAGACTTTTTGATGAGGATTAAAATAAGTCGTAAAGAAGCAAAAGAAAGCGCTTATTGGCTCAGGTTAATTCATGAAACCAATAATCTGAAAAATGCTAATGATGCTAAGAGGTTGATGCAAGAGGCAACTGAATTGAAGAAGATATTTTCATCAATACTGGAAAAATCAAAATAGTTTTGGTCATTTGTATTTGGAATTTGGGATTTGTCTGGGATTTGATGCTTGGAATTTGGGATTTTTTAGATTTCGTGAACGGTTACAAAAAACATTATCCGTGGAGCGATTTTACAAAGGTCTCTCTACGACGCCTCTTTCATCCATTTGTCCAGGATGTTTCTGTCTTTGGGGTCTATGGAAGTGATCTGGAGATGATGAATGGGTATGCCGTCATTTTCTTCCATTGACAATACTTTCGCATAAATATCTTCGAAACAGTGGGCCTCCACACAAAAATCGAAAACCAGCTTGATATCCGTCAAGGGTTCAAGAGAAGGAACAATGGATGCGGTGATTGAATTTTCGCTCAGCATAACGGTCTCGCCCGAAACCGCACGGTGGCCGATTTTCTTGCCTTCCACTTTCCAGCATCTAAAGGGCAGATTTATGTGAACGCCCCCCTCAATCACCTCCCGTAATTTTAATTCAACGTTATACGGCGGACCGATATTCTTTACGGCATAGGCGACCAGCGGCTTTCTGAGGCCTTTCATCATGAACGCCTGAGGGGCATCACAGGTCACCATTTCCTTGATCAGATCATACGTCAATTCTCCGATCAGAACCTGTCCGCCAACCGTATTCGATTCGATGCGCGCCGCCGTGTTAACGGCGGAACCGACAACGGCATATTTCATTCTCACTTCTGAACCGATATTTCCCACAACAACCTTGCCGGTATTGATGCCGATACCCATTTCAAGGGGGGGATGTCCTTCATGAATAAACGTTTTATTTAAATCATCCAAGGCATTCTGCATGGCAAGGGCACAGGCCACCGCGCGGGCCGGATCCGTTTCGTGCCTTTCAGGAACGCCGAAAACCGCCAGAATGGAGTCACCGATGATCTCATCGATGATGCCGTCATAATCTAAGATAATCCTGGACATGCGCTCTAGATATCTGTTGAGAAGTTGAACCATTATTTCAGGATCCATGGTTTCAGACAGACCGGTGAAGCCTCGAATGTCCGATATCAGTATGGTAACGGTTTTTCTTTGCCCGCCAATTTTATGCCCTTCGGGTGACTCCAGGATATTATCGACCACTTTTTTGGACAGGTACCTTCCAAACATGTCTCGGATAAAATTCACCAGACGCAAGCGTTCTTCTGATATTTTGAATATGGTCGACAGCATTTCCTTTCGTGTGGCAGCGATCTCTCTGATCTCCATCGGCGTATCATCCGCGATATCGACATCCGTATCGGTGGAACCACCTTCTTTAAGACGTAGATTTGAAGCGGAAATTGCTTCCAGTGGGAGAATGATTTTTTTATTGAGAAACTTTCGAAACGTCACCATAACAAAGAGGATGATGATGGCAACCAGAAGGGTAATCCTCACGGCATACCAAAACAGATCTATTGGCTGGGCATGGTGATCCATAAGGACCCTGTACATCAAAGACCATACCAAAAGAATGCTTTCAATGATCAGAATCCGCCAAAAAATTCCCTTTAACAGGATCTTCCTGACACCCGATCTGTGATCTTTAGATGATTCAGATGAATTCTCTCGAAGTTTTTGATCTGCTGCTTTTTTCAATAGGCACCTTTTTTGACTCGGTTTTTAACATGAAACGAACCCGTTAGGTTTATGAAACACGCCGGTTTCAAAAAACGTCTCTGATAGAACCAAATCTTTGATCCTATTTAACTTTTCCCTAAATAAACCAAAGATATTCCCACTAACATAAGCACAAAACCGAATTTTTGAAGGGCCTTCTCCGGCATTTCAAGTACTTTTTGTATGACACGCTTCATTTTTACAGGAAATGCAAAATACGGAAGCCCTTCCACCACCATGACCATGCCGATGACGCACAAAAAAAATTTCATTATTCGCCTCAGTTTCAATAGATTATCACCTGAATTTTGCATGAAATTTGATGAGACTTTGTTGTAAGGATGATGGGCAATTTTTCTCACCAATTTTCATGCAAAATTCATAAATTATTGTGTCTTCTATAAAATTTTACAAGTATTTTTGTCAAAATAAAATCGTGTAACGATTTTATGAAACTCCCGAAGGTTTACCTTCGGGATCTAATCCGCCACACAGCATAGGCGGACAAGTAAGCGAAAGGTTTATCCGCCTCTGGCGGGCTGAAATTCCTATCCCCCGAAGCCTCGCAAACGGGATTTCCGCTTCGCTCCAACAAGCAACGGGGAATTCAAATTTAAAAACCAAAACTACCGTAAATCCATTGTTTTTCCGAAACAGAACATATTTCTCTCCATCGTTATACGGGGCAAATATGGCTTGACTATTTTTTATCAATCATACAAAATTCGCTATTCAGATCTTTAAAC
>JBFESJ010000247.1:0-4896 GCA_041548585.1 Desulfobacterales bacterium
TTAGCCGTTGCGATATGAACCACTGACTTCATTTTGCACGTGGCACAACATCGACCTTCAACATGACTTCTCCATAACCATAGCACTCAACGCCAGCGTCCGGGCATTTTACATATCGCATGAAATGGAAATCATTGGGTTCAAGGCCTTCACTAAGGCGCTCATTAATAAGTGCCACTGGAATGGAAAGCTGTGAAATCAAATATACGCACATTTTTTTTGGGCAGAGCTTGGTTATAAAGTTGCCATCTACATCGAGGGTAAAGGTTTGGCCTACCGCATGCCCGGAATTGCAATGCTTGGCGTCAACAACTTGTGCCATTATGGTATATTTTGAGGCTGCCTGAGACAACCTTTCAACCTGTCTTATACGATGACCACCTTTATGAAAGGTCTTTATCTCAGATTCTGTGTAGCCGACCCTTCTGCCATAATCTTTAATGATTTCATCTCTCATTTTGAAGCTTCCCTTTTAATATTGATGGCTAACGGGCGCGAGATGAGCTGCACCCCCGACTTGGGGAAAATGATGACAGCCCTTTTCGCGTTAATGTCGTTATTGGGTTTGTAAGATTTATCTCCGTATATCTCGTTTGATCGTTAACGGGTCGTCATTTTGCCCAACCAAGGGGGCAAACGAAGCGCAGCCGCGATCCCGCATCGCGGGAGAGCGGTGTCAGCTCCATTGAGATGCTGGCCGCCGCTTCGCGGCGGACAGCATCTCAGGTCATCTCGCGCACGATAGCGTGCCGCGAAGCGGTGCGCCATCGCCACACATCACCGGCAGAAAAAGCATGGCGAGGAACGAACAGCCCTTTTCGCTGTCCGAGTGCATGTATTTGTTAGCTATATATGCATCTACGGGGTATATTTATTTAAAAAATTCGCAGCAACCTACCTTTCCCACTTAGCTGGATAGCAAACAGGTAGATAACTGTGATTCCCTTCTATTCTTATCCAGTTTTTAAATGGTATATCTACGTGCCGTTGATATTTGCCTAGTGTGTAACTATAACGTTGCGTATCTCCTTGCCACTTATTAATACCCGCTTTTAGCTCTACTAAGTCATATAGGGTGATTGCAATATTATCTGGCAATAAGAGCGGATAGCTTGTATAGCATTCAGCACCACAACTACATTCACAGGCGACAAGACGCTTATCTTTCACATCGTCAAGTGTAACGCCTTCATTAATCGCGGCCTCAAGCATTGACAATTTCTTTTCGTAAAAAAAACCTTGAAAAAATCCTTTATTTTCGACTGCATTACGATATTCTTCCTCTTCGAAGATATGTGTAACCTTGGCAAATATGATTTCTCCATTTTTTGGCGTAGTAGCACAACCAACTGACAACAATGAGATTAATGATATTAGAACTATTAGTTTCTTATTCATAGGTCATCTTTAGCGCTTATATCATTCCAGAAGACACAGTTTCGAAGCTAACGCCCGGCTTCAGCCGCAAGCGAAGCGAGTCGGACTGAAAGCCGATGTTAAACTTTTTATTCCAAATGCCTTCCGACCTTACCCCAAACACTTCATAACCATACCACCTGCGGTTGATTTCTATCTGGAATTCGATGATATTTGTATTTGGGATAACCTACTATCATTGTCCCATAAAGCCGATGGCCTGTTGGAATCCCCAATGCACGTCTGATTGGAGGATGTTCAGATGCAGCTACCATAAACAGGCCAATCCAACACGCACCTAAGCCCAAACTTGCCGCAACAAGATCAAAATAGGTCATTGCGATGACGCAACTTTCCAAAGGCAAAGAACCAAGTTCAGGTGAATGGGACATCAAGACCAATGGAGCTCCACGAAAAATTGGATCTTCTCCCCTTTCCCAACTGTCAATCGAGGATGACATCGGCAGTTTGGTTGATAAAGGATGCTTCGACGCCACGGCTTTCTTCATCCAATCAATTGTCAATTGCGCTAAATTTTTAATTTTATCTTTATCTGTGGCAATTATCCAATTGACTTGTTGAGCGTTGCTCCCAGTTGGTGAATAGCGACATGTATCCATGATTTTTTGAATGATTCTTCTTTCAACAGGCTTTTGTTTGTATGCCCGTATGGATCGCCTGGATTTCATTAAATGATCGAGTTGACCATGGGTCGCACTCTGTATTTTATCCATTTTCAGACCATTGGCAGGTTTTGAGCCATAAACTGAGATGGCACCTTTAGGGCACACCGCTAAACAATGGCCACAACGGATGCAGTAGTTCTCAATGCCATCAATCGGAACCGGCAAACCTTCCTTCATCATAATCAATTTTCTGGGGCAAACGTCTGAGCAGATCCCATCTTTGTTACAGATGTCATAATCGATGATAACAGGCTCCACTTATATTTCCTCCGTAGCTATCCATTTAGGGATGATGTTTTAATGCTTATCCTCTTTCAGTTTAACATTCAAGCTCACCGGCGGCAAGGAAGCGCAGCGGATTTGCTGTCCGGTGCAGCGCTTGGTTCGGCACGGTCTATCACCTTATTCCTGTAAGTGCCCTGCATATACCCGGCCTAAATGACCTTCGATACCGCTGGTATGCGTCGAATGGCGGCTACCGCCCCCCAACTAAGAATTAATGTGCCTACGAACACCACCATTCCCTTCACGCTGGGAGGAAGGGCGCTTCCCAACAACAAGTACTGAAGCCAAGTTACAAAAACATAGTGAACAACATAGATTCCGTATGCGTTTTCGCTCAGGCTGTCGAAAATACCTATGCGCCGCTTTGCAAACCGAAGAAAGAGCCCAGTCATCCCGAATACGGTGGTCCCGCAGCAGACCACGAAAGCAATCTCACTGACAATGGTTCGATCTTTATCAGAGACAACTACGACCATAATGATAAACACAATGAAAGACATCAGGCCTACAGCCAACCACCCCCACCAACGCTTGGCGAGTGCACCGTCAGATCTGAACGCGCTGCGGTCAAAGCCGCAAGCCCCGACCGCCGTGCCCGCAAGGAAGTACACAAGGTAGAGCAATAGTCGGCTAGCCTGTGCATGAAAGGGCCCGATTCCAATCCACTCCAGCGGTCCGAAAATGATTGCAATAGGCAGATACGCGGCTATTGAGATTCCAAGCAGTGCTCCAAAAAACGCTTCGGGGCGGCCAAGGATGATAGGCGATCGCCCTCTGATGAGACCTCCTGGGAGAGGAGCGACTCGGTACAGAAGGGTAGCCAGGCAGTTGAATGCCAGCAGCAGCCACAAGAACCAAAGGGGGCCGGCGGTCCCGAAGCCGGATCGGACCATTCCGAGCCAGAATGCTCCATAGCTGGAGTCCTCTCCGGTAATCAGTCCTACTTCGAGCTGCGCCGGGTAGTAGGCCAGGGGAATCAGGAACAAAACACCGATGACAAAGGGAAGGCCGAGCCTTGTCATGCGACCTCCAAGGTATTTCCGGGCACCCTTTCTTGCCAAACTCTGCCAGACAAACATGCCGGAGACAAAGAACAGTAACGGCATGAAGAACGTTTCGTTGAACGCCACAAACAAATCAAATCCTAGCCAGCGCTGTTCGTTTACGACCGGACTGGAGGTCGCGATCGGGTTCTCAAAATTGATGAAAGCGGATGTAGTGTAGGCGAGAACCGCATGATGGCATAACACGAGGGTAACTGCAAATGCGCGTAGATAGTCGAACTCGACCTTCCGCTCAGATACTTCCGTCAGATCGAGTGTTGCGCTTGCTTCAGCCTGGTTGTCCGCAATCGCACGAATCGTCACAACAGTAGACCTCCCAACTTAGCCCATCTGGCCGTGCTTCAAAGCGAATTACCCGATGGTGCATGACCTAATTCTGCCGAACACATAATTCAGCGGTTTATGGGACGTTGCACAGCGAAGTCCCATAAACCCGCTTGAATGACTGGTTATGTGCGATTAAACTATATACTTAACATTTTCTAATATAGAGTTCTGTTTATTTAACTTCTTTGACATCAAGATAAGACCTTATGCCTTCCTTCTCGCTTATTCCTACTCCGAAGGAAATGGTACCGCCTTTGCTTCCGAACACTTTCTTTATTGCTTTTATATCACTGACAGGGGCCCATTTAGTCGCATCTCTGCTTATATATAACATATAGTTTGCAAAAAACTTTCTTTTATCGGATTCGCTCATTTCAGATATTTTTTCCTTACTGAAATTTTCCAATTCGGCTAATTCCTCTTTTGAAAGGTTCTCAGGCATTTTTAACATGAAAAACAGCTTCTGTTTTGCCTCCATATCAATTTTCTTGTCTGCAATACCGATAATATCGGTATCAAAGGATAGTTCCAGAGGAAACCTGTCCCCTTTGTCAAGATATACCGCATAATTGTTCAGAGCCGAGATGCTTCCCAGTTTGTCAAGCTTGCTGTAATGAATTGTATTCTCAGGTCTGAACTCCTTTGTTATGATATTAGTTCCGGCACAGCCTGCGATTAAGAGAAACAGAGTCAGGATTGTAAGCTTTTTCATAAAACTTCCCCTTTCTGTCAAATTGAAATAAACCTTCAATATCTACTGCCACTATTTGATTGATACCGTCAAAACACATAACGGGCTACTCAGGGGCGCGCGGCTTTTTTGCGCGTTCCTTGCAGCAGCAAGGTTAGGCGGTGCCCCCTTCTTGTTTTCTGCATTTGACGGCGAACCATCCCTTATTCTTTTCCTCAAGTGCATCGAATTCCAAGTACCCAACACCTTCCAATACTTCTCGAAATTCTTCGATGCTTAGATACGTCATTCCAATAGCATCTACAATACGACGATTTCTGCGGTCGTATCTTTTGTTTTTATAAACGGCTCCTACGATAAGGAGTTGTCCGTTTTGCTTCGTAACTCGATGAACTTCTTTGAGGTCATTACGAAAATCTGGCCAGAA
>JBFESJ010000248.1:0-4887 GCA_041548585.1 Desulfobacterales bacterium
AGAAAAAAAATTCTTTTGTATGATGAATATCTCGAAAGGAGTGTTGACATGGATTTAAAGTATAGAACGTTTTCTAATTTTGAGGCATTGGTTTTTATTGGGGTCGTACTTATCGTTTTTTCTTTGGTATCGGGAACGGCAACCGCAGGAAGTGACTGGCTGGACAAAGGGACAAATATTTTCAAAACATATACACAAGAAAAAAAAACCGGTGATCTGACCATCGATGAAATTGGGAAGGCATTTAAGGAGGCGCTCAGTATCGGGACTGAGAATGTTGTTCAAAAACTCGGTCGCTCTGATGGTTTCAATGCGGATCCCTCCATCCACATACCGTTGCCCAAAGAAATGGATAACGTAAAAGCCATGTTGAGCAAAGTCGGGATGTCGGAATCGCTTGACGACCTCGAACTTAAACTCAACCGGGCTGCTGAAGCAGCAACCCCAAGGGCCAAGCAGCTTTTTTATCAGGCCATTACGGATATGACGTTTGACGATGTTAAGGGCATTTATAATGGCCCCGAAGACGCGGCCACAAAATATTTTCAGGGCAAAATGTCCCCTTCACTGGCAAAGGAAATGCGCCCGATTGTTGACGAAAGTCTGTCAAAGGTCGGCGCAATTCAATCTTACGATAACGTTATGGGAAAATATCAATCGTTACCTTTTGTGCCGGATGTGAAAGCGGATTTGACAAACCATGTCATCAAAAAGGGGATGGATGGGATTTTTTACTATGTCGCCCAAGAGGAAGCCGCTATTCGCCAAAATCCAGCGAAAAGAACGACGGATTTGTTAAAGCGGGTGTTCGGGGCAAAATAAATCCTTGTTTCTCCATAAATGATTATGACAGGCTTAGCCCGTATTCGGAACCCCAAGCCCTTCGAGAGGGAGCTCCCCTTGGGACTTGAACGGTAGAACCGAAGGCATCGTTCCTTTACCAAGCCGGAGGCGCCCTGTGAGTTTATATTCGAGTTTTTCGGTTTTGGACAAACTCCGCAGCACCGATACAACGCCCAAAACCGATGAATATAGCGTCATTGGAACGAGGACCGTTTCATAGGGAGGGATGTTTAGTTGGGCATTGGATACGCCTGTTGCCAAACGTTTCCCGTTGAGTTCGAGATCACAGTCGAGTCCTTTAATTTCCAGCGGAATATCATTGGTATTAAACACGCGGAGTTCGATCTGGAAAATCGACTCAAAGACCTTTATTTCCTGAACGTTAAAATTTGCAAGGGTCAATCGGGGGGACTCCAGATGTTTACCCCATCCCGCACAACCGGATAATATGAAAATAATTATAGTTAAACCGCTGAATAGACTTATGAATTGTCGGAATGGATTCATTCTGTTGTCAACCTTTTTTATCCACCAAAGCGCGGCTTGGTGTGGTCAAGATTGTGAACTTCATCGTTCATCATCATATGAATTACCAAACACCTTTACTATAAGATAACAACAGCACTGTGTCAATGAAGCGGAAATCAAAAGGGGGGAGGTGTTAGCCCGAGAATTTTGCCAAAACCTTGCCGATTTGTCCTTCGGTGAAGGGTTTTTGCACGATAGCATTCACCCCGGATGCATATGCCGCTTCGTTATCCCGAGCCTCGTTCTGGGTCGTCACCATGATGATCGGTAGTTCTTCTTTGCTGTACCATTGCCGGACCCCTTTGGTGAAATCGATTCCGGTGATATCAGGCATGTTCAAATCGGTCAGGATCACATCAGGTTTTTCTTTTTGGGCCCGTTCGAGGGCCTTGGCAGGAAATTCGAACAGTTGGGATTCGCATCCCAAATTGTGAAGAACGGTTCTGTAAATATTTAGAATCATTCTGGAGTCGTCAACGGCAAATACCTTTAGCGTCGCTTTTGCTTCGGCAATCTTTTCGGGTGAAATCTTTTTGGCAAGATCATGGTGTCCTGCCTTTTCAAGGGTTCTTGAAAAATAGGATCGGACATCAGGGTGGGCTTTGCCGGCCAGATAATCGACGGCAGGGATTTTAAAATAATCCTCTTCCAAAAGATCCACGAAGATTGTGTCGCACTGGGAATCGATGATGGTTATCATAATTTTTAGGGCTTCCGGGTCTTCGGAGCGGGTAAGATTCCGGATACCACCGGCCAGAGCCGCATTATAATGGCGGTCAATGGCTTTTGCAGCTGCATTTCGAACATTATCCACAGGATCATTCAAGCCCGCAGCCAATGTGTAAACCCCTTTGTCAAGGGGCAGCCTTCCCAGGGTTTCATACGCCGCAAATCGGACATTGGGATCTTCGGGCTGATTGTGTAAAAGCTTTCGGATGGCCGGGATGGCTGCGCTGTCCCCGATGTCGCCGAGCACGTTCAAGGAATGAATGACCAGATCGGGATTGGCAAGGAAAAGATTCTTGATCAAAATACGAACGCTCATTACACCGATTCCACCGAGTTTTTGCTTAACGGCGGCACGTAAATGGGCGTGCTGGGACCCAAGGGTTTTGTTGAGCATTTCCAGTGCTTCCGGAATCTGGATTTTCGCAACCATGTCAATGATCATAAGGTCCAGGTCGGAATCCCCGCCAAGCCTGTCGCCCAGCTTCTGTATGGCATCCGGTGTGGCCAGGGCACCTAAGGTGCGCAAAGAGGCCATAACGACCTCCCAACTGCTTGAGTAGAGATATTCGCTCACAGCGGAAACCGCAGAAGATTCGCCGATCATTCCCAAGGCCGTGATAGCCGACTCAATGGTTTTTAGATCCTCTTCGTTGGTCAGGATGTCAAGCAATATCGGCACAGCCTTCTCAAGCCGGATTTCTCCTGCAGCCTCTGCCAAAAAGGCCCTGTTCAGAGAATTTTCTGATTTGGACAGCAACTCCAAAAGGACCTCCGGCCCATCCAGGATCTTGGAAAACAAGGTTTCTTTGAGCTGTGGAAATGACTCGGATAGATCCGGGTTTTCAGAAATGACACCCGCCAACAGGGGAATCGCGAAATCATCGTCTGATCTGCTGACTTCAAACAAGGCTTGTTTTTGAGCTTTTCTGCTCACGTGCTCAAGGGAGGAAAGAACGAGTCTTGCTTTGATCAGGTCCTTTTCATTAATGTCGAATCGAATCTCATCCAACAGATCTTGTTCATTGATTTTTGCCATCCGTGATTCCTTTTTTCTCAGTCAGATCAAGATCGCATCTGCGTGGGGCTTACAACACACGTTACTATTGTTCGGAAATTTTTTGAGCGGCTTCTAAAACCTTGCCCATGATGTCGTTCACGTCTTCTTCTTTAAGGTCCAAAAATTCCATGGCCGTATCATCCATCTGATACAATGTTCCGTCTATACCGAGGCCCAGACCGGTCATCATGGCGATGGCATCTGCCACATGGACAATGTAGGCCAATTTGCTGCCGTTTGACCGGGAAGGGTGGTGATGATGTCGTATGGCGACAGTTAACGGTTGGGGAATATTCCAGGTTTTGCAAACCTCGGATGCGACTTCTGGGTGGTCAAGCTCAAGAATTTTCTTTTCAGCGCTAAGAAATGTTTGTTGACCATCCGCCATGAATTCTTCAAACAGTTCCCATCTTTCTTTGATATATTGATCCAAAATGAGCTTGCCGGCATCGTGGATGAGACCTGAAGTGAAGGCGTCATTTGACAATCCCGGTTCCGTCTTGTTGGCGATAATCCTGGCGCCGAAGGCAACTGCCAAAGAATGTTTCCAAAGGGCTCCTGCATCCAGACCGTAGCCTTCCAGCCGCTTTCCCAGCAGGCTTGCCGTGCCTCCCATGGTAATGAGTTCCCCTAAGGTTTTGTGTCCAAGGACAAGAGAGGCGCGTTGGATAGAGGTAACCTTGCCACTATAACCGTAGTATGGAGAGTTGGCCAGCTTCAGGATCTTGGTAGCAATGGCTTGATCTGTTTCAAAAAGATCTGCAAGCTCTTTGAAGTCGGACTTCGGATTTGCCATAATGTCACGGGCCTTAAGGACCGTTTGAGGCATGGGAGGCAAATCCATCACATTCCGCAAGATTTTCTTTTTCAGGGCTTGGCCGGTTAATGGATCATCCGGTTTTTTGGGGGTTTGGGGGTCGTCGTTCCGGTCCGACGGTGTTCTGAGATCGAGTTCGATGGTTCCCTTGCACGCCGGGCAAGGAAAAGATATCTTCTGTCCCAATGGAAGACGTACATCAGGGATGTCGAATATTTTTTGGCAGTTCAGACAGTTTACCCGCATACAGTACCCCCCTCGTAATTATGGCGACCTGCTAAGATGAATCCGGCGGCTATCGGGATGTAACGCCGGTGCTTCCGCCAGAAATTATGCAGGAAACATGCCAAAACAGTGCATGAAAAAAAATGACAATAATTTCATAACACTTAGAAATTATTCGGGCAATTGTCGGTCATGGGTTGATGAAAAATACCACAAAGTGTCAGATTGCTGACACGGGGTTATTCGTGTTGAAACGCATTCTGACCGTCATGCGGATCAGATTTAAAGCCAATAGATTTGATGCGTAAAAGAGGGGGATTAATTCGACCGGCGAATCGGTTGTTCAAGGGCGGAATGAACGCGTCTATCCTTGAACAAGTCTTTTTTCTTGGCGGATATAGCTATTGTCAGAATAACATTCCGTTTCAGCCGCCGGATAATTTCGTTTAGATCGGCAAGATCACGCCAAAGGCGGATAAAACTCGCAAACAAAAGCGCGTAAAAAAGAACATGATCATGGCTTTTTAGAATATCGTGTCGTAGTTTGATTTTTTTTCTAATTTGAAAAACTTCGAAGATGTTCTCTTTAACGCGCTCTAATTTGCTCAGACAGCTTCCCGACCGAAACGAAATCATCCGGCGGCTTACGGCAAATTGTGACCGTTATTCATTCAACCACACCAAAGGC
>JBFESJ010000249.1:0-4811 GCA_041548585.1 Desulfobacterales bacterium
ACACCCGTTCGGATCGAGGATCAAGAGGCTATTACAGCTACTATGGCTGGGCGTATGGCCATGCCCATCGTCCGGGTTATTCCAGCACGAAAACCACCGTGCGCTTGGCAACGAATCTTTACGATGTCAAAACAGAAAAACTCATCTGGTCCGGGAAATCAGAAACATTGTCTCCGGACTCTGTCAACCAACTGATTGATGATGTGATTAACGTGGTGATTAAAGATTTACAAAAAAACAATTTGCTTCCACAGAAATGAAAATGCGGCGAGCATTTATTTGTCCCGGGTTCATAAATGCTTGATATTCTAAAAACAGGAGGTGCAATGTTTTGTTCAAATAAAATCGTGTAACGATTTTATGAAACTCCCGAAGGTTTACCTTCGGGATCTAATCCGCCACAAAGCATAGGCGGACAAGTAAGCGAAAGGCTTGTCCGCCTCTGGCGGGTTTATCCGCCTCTGGCGGGCTAAAATTCCTATCCCCGCAGCCCCGCAAACGGGATTTCCGCCAAACTACAACAATCTACGGGGTATTTCGGAATTTTTACCACAACCCTCCGGGCTGTGGTACCGCCCTTTCGCTTTAAAAAGGTCTTATACTTTATTTGAATTCTTCCCGCGCTGCCCAGAGAATCGGGATCCTCCAGAGGCGGATAAATCTCCACTCCGTTCCGACCCCGGTAGGCGGGATTTCCGCTTCGCTCCAACAATCAGCGGGGAATTCAAATTTAAAACCTAAACAACAGAAAGGGGGAAAAAATGAAACGAACGATCATTGTCTTGATCGCATTGGCCATGCTGCCGCTGTTCATTACCAATGTCGCTGCAGAGCAGGACTTGGTTAAAATAGTAGCCGATGGCTGTAAGATAGAGATCGAAAAGTACTGTGGTCAGGTGACGCCGGGACAAGGCCGGGTTTTGGCCTGCCTTTACGCCCATGGGGATAAGCTTTCAGCAAAATGTGAGTACGCCTTATACGACGCTGCGGTTCAGCTTGAGCGCGCGGTTGCAGCACTCACCTATGTTGCGAACGAGTGTGATGCGGATTTGGAAAAATATTGCGGATCGATTGCACCGGGTGAAGGACGTCTGCTCGACTGCCTCGAAAAGCACGACAAACAGGTAAGCGGGCGCTGTAAGCAGGCGCTAAAGGATGTAGGGTTAAAATAAGCCCTTTGTTGGTTTCGGTTCCGGCACGAAATTTTGTCTTCCGGATATGGGCTCACGATACCAATGATATATAAAAAGCGCGGATTATTACAAAGATTCCGCGCTTTTTATCTTTCGAGGACAACCTTTATGCGTGAGGGATAGATATCGTATATTGAAATATTGTGAAGATAAAATAATTGAGGGATCGGGGAGTTTTTCTAAATAGTCGCTCCATGGATAATCTCCAAAGGAGTTGATGATCCTAAAAGGGTTCAAGGGGTCGAGGATTCAAGGATGCGAGTGAAAAAGACGGAAAAACAAATAAATACAGACAACGCATCGAATTTTGGAAACGTCTTTGTATAAAAATATATTTTGAAAAACACTGAAGAATAAGGACAGAAAAAACGCAAGTGTTTATGCCAGCTTTATCAAGTCGTTGCACTCACTTGAACCCTTGAACCCTTGAATCCTTGGACCCTCTTCTCCAACTAAATTGGAGAAGAACTAGAATTATTTTAAATTGTTCTTCAGACTGGAGATCTATTAAGAGGTGTGATACAAAAATAGGACATATCCATCTCAAGTTCAGGTCCTAATACATGCCCTGATTTTTAAAAGGTTGAGCGATGCCCAAGCAAGGTGCAATCTCGGAAAAGCAAACGCTATTTCAACGAATCCGCTATTCCATTTTCCCCGGCACGTTACGGCCGGTGAAAGATCGAGAGGGTTATCGAAGGTTTTTCAACACGTTGATATTACACTTTCGGCCCCGTACGGTTCCGGAACGAACACTTCGGTTGACCCTCACATGGGGACTCGGCGGGATGGCCGTCGTTTTGGTATTGATACTCATGGGAACAGGCGTGTTGCTCAAATTCGTCTATGCGCCGTTTCCGGATAAAGCCTATGAATCCATCCGTTACCTCCAGCACGATGTCTTTTTCGGAGGTTTGATCCGAAATATACACCACTGGAGCGCTAATTTGCTTCTCATCATTGTCTTTCTGCATTTTCTGCGGGTCTTTTTCACCGGTGCATTTCACCCACCGCGCCAGTTCAACTGGATCATTGGTTTAGGATTATTCTGTACAGTCCTCTTTTCTAATTTTACCGGGTACCTCTTGCCCTGGGATCAACTCGCCTTTTGGGCGGTCACCATCTGCACGGGCATGCTGGAATATATCCCCGTGTTCGGGCGATGGATTCAAAACCTGATCATGGGTGGACCTGAAGTCGGCCCAACGACGTTGTCCAATTTTTACGCCATTCACACGACTCTTCTCCCTGCCATTATTATCATCCTTATGCCCTTTCATTTCTGGCGCGTCCGAAAGGCAGGGGGCCTGGTTATTCCTCGTGCTCCGGAGGAAGATATTAAAATTCGAGGTGATTTTGTTAAAACCATTCCCAACCTGATCCTGCGGGAAGTGGTTGTGGCCTTGATTCTTATTGCATTCATCCTGATATTCTCAATTATTTTTAACGCACCTTTGGAAGGAAAAGCCAATCCCGGACTCAGTCCCAACCCCACAAAAGCACCATGGTACTTTAATGGTTTTCAAGAAATGCTCATGCATTTTCATCCATTTTTTTCACTTTTCATTATACCGTTTCTGATCATTACCGCCTTGCTCGGTTTGCCGTATATTGATTATAACTCGAGCACAGCAGGTGTGTGGTTTGCGTCTTTAAAAGGGAAAAAGACGGCCATCGTTGCGGTATCGACTGCAATCGTTGTAACTCCGATAGGGATTTTGGCGGATGAGTATGTGATCGATCTCGGTGCCTGGATGCACAGCGTGCCGCCTTTTATCAGCAACGGTTTGATACCGTTTTTGATAATTTTAGCCGGAAGTTTTGGATTTTATGTGTTCGTAAAACGCAGGCATGCTGCCACAAACAACGAGGCCATCCAAGCACTTTTTGTTCTTTTTTTAACGGCATTTCTCATATTCACCATAACAGGGATATGGTTCAGAGGAACCGGAATGAAATTGATGTGGCCGTTTTAGGATGATTGAAAGGTTGTTATGACTGAAAAAGATGAAAACCAATTGGATGCAGCAACAGATTCTCGCCGCTCTTTTTTCACAAGACTCTGGATCTTTTTGGGAATTGTCGCCATAGCCGAATTCATCGGCGTAGTGAGCGCATTTCTCATGCCTCCAAAAAAAAGGGAAAAAGGCGGCAGTTTCGGAAGCATTATCGAAGCCGGTCCCGTGGACAGGTTCCCTATAGAATCCGTCACAGCCTTCATCAGGGGCAAGTTTTACCTTGCCCGTTTAAAAGATGGGGGCTTTTTGGCCTTGTCGCGCAAATGCACCCATCTCGGCTGTACCGTTCCCTGGGTATCCGAGGAAAAAAAGTTTGTGTGCCCGTGTCACTCATCGACATTCGGCATTGGAGGCGAGGTCATCAGTCCCCCCGCTCCACGGGCCCTGGATATCTATCGGGTTGTTATTGAGAACAATATTATCAAGGTGGACATCGGCCAAAAAATCAAACGGACTCAATTTCGTACTGAACACGCAACCTACCCCAAAAGTGTCTGATTTGAAATGAAAAACTGGGAAATAACCGGATTAATTGCAACGATTGTCATCATTCTCTCCATTCCGATGTATTATCTGAAAATGGAATACGGCCGGATGCCTCAATCCCGATTCAGCGTTCAGCAGTCAGCGACTTTCGTGGGCAGTGAGAAATGCAAAGACTGCCACCAAAAGGCCTATGAAAATTGGCAAAACTCCCATCACGATCATGCCATGGAGGTTGCCGACGAGAACACCGTTTTAGGAGATTTTAACAACGCTGTTTTTGAAAGCCATGGGGTCACTTCCCGTTTTTATCAAAAGGACGGCAGGTTTTTTGTCCACACCCAGGGGCCAAACGGCAAGATGGATGACTTTGAACTTACCCATACCTTTGGATGGTATCCGCTTCAGCAATACCTTGTTCCCTTTCCAGGCGGCCGTTTGCAATGCCTTCCCCTTGCCTGGGATGCAAAAGAAAAAAAGTGGTATCACCTCTACCCAAAGGAACCCCTCGACCCAAAAGACTGGTTGTACTGGACCAACGCGGGTCAGAACTGGAACGGCATGTGTGCTGAGTGTCATTCCACCAATCTAAAAAAGAATTATCACTTAAAAACCGATACCTATCAGACGACCTGGTCGGATATCGACGTGGGGTGTGAAGCGTGTCACGGGCCGGGGTCTCGTCATGTGGAATGGGCTGAGATGCCGGATATGGCGCGGCCCCAGGTGGAGAACTATGATTTGGTGGTAAGAACCTCCGGAATCAACTCACGTAAACTGGTGGAACTTTGTGCGCCGTGTCATTCGCGTCGGGCGGCGCTCGGAGATTACACCCATGCAGAACCCGACCTTCTGGACAGCATGCTGCCCAGCCTGCTTACCGAAAATTTGTATTTTCCCGACGGTCAGATTTCAGAAGAGGTCTATGTTTACGGATCGTTTACTCAAAGCAAAATGTATCATCGGGATGTACGCTGCAATGACTGCCACGACGTCCACAGCGTCAAGCTTTTTAAAGAGGCCAACGATCTCTGTTTGCAGTGTCACATGGCCAGCGAGTATGAAACGAAAGCGCATCATTTTCACAAAAAATAAGGCGAAATGGGAGTGCCTATTA
>JBFESJ010000250.1:0-4785 GCA_041548585.1 Desulfobacterales bacterium
AATCGGAATATCTCGACAGCCTTGGTCATTTTTATTTTTTGTGTATGTGCATGTTCGGATGTTAAGGAACAAGCTCAATTACCCGTTACCCAAAACCCACCCATCTCGAAAAAGCAGCACCTTGAATACGGTATCAACTGTAAAGATCTGCTTCTTATTAAAGACACCGTTCGACCCCATCAAAATCTGTCGGATATCTTATCGAAGTTTAACGTCCCCAACCATGTAATCCATACTGTAGCGATTTCATCCAAAACCATATTTGATGTGCGAAAGATTCAGGCCGGCAATCCTTTTTGTATTATCAGCAGTATGGATCCTAATAAAAAGGTCCGTTATTTTGTTTACGAAATAAACCCAGTGGATTATGTGGTCTTCAAACTCGAGGACCCGATAAAGATTTCTATAGGGAAAAAGTCCGTACACATTGAAACAAAGACCGTTTCGGGCTTGATTGAATCATCGTTATGGGAGACCCTGACTGAAAAGCAATTCGATCCTGAACTTGCCGTCGAACTTTCTGAAATTTACGCATGGACCATCGATTTTCATCATCTTTTAAAGGGAGACAGCTTTCGAGCGATTTTCGAAAAGAAATTTGTTAAGGGACAATCCGTCGGAATTGGGCGGATAAAGGCTGCCAGCTTTAATCATAAGGGCGAAGTTTTTTATGCCTTTTATTTTAAACAGGATGATCATGGAAGTTATTTTGATGAACGTTCAAACAGCTTACAAAAAGCATTTCTCAAGTCACCCATAAAATTCTCAAGAATTACTTCAGGCTATTCCAAAAGAAGATACCATCCGATTTTAAAAAAATACAGATCTCACTTTGGTATAGATTATGCTGCCAAGCCCGGCACGCCAATCATGAGTACCGGTGACGGCGTCGTCCTGAGGGCCGGTTACGATTCAAACAATGGCAGGTATGTCAAAATAAAACATAACGGGATCTATACGACCCAATACCTTCATATGTCTAGAATTGCCCGTGGAATCAAGCCGGGCGTAAAAGTAAAACAAAGAAGGGTTATCGGATATGTGGGGTCTACCGGATTGGCCACCGGGCCTCATCTTTGTTATAGATTCTGGAAGAACGGCCGGCAGATCAACCCTTTCAAGGAAGACATTCCATCGGTTGGACCTGTCAAAAAAGACGACCTCCAAGACTATAATCAGCAAATGGCGAAGCTAAAGCGGCAACTGGATGCGATGCGTATATCACGGGTGGTGGCGAATTCCCGATAATCCAGTGGAAGCAAACTCCCCCGTCAATCTATTATCACTCAATAAGAACCGAAGATTTTAGCTTTTCACAAACCAGAAGATCTGTTGGAAACGCCATTTCTTGCGGCAAATCATTCAATGGAAAATATTTTGCTTCACTGGCATCGGATCCGGCCTTTAGTCTCCCGCCGGAACGTGTGCCCATAAACCATATCCCCACCGTCTGATGTTCCAAGTCATGAAAATTAGAATGAACGGCAAAAACAGGCCCGATCTTAACATTCAGCCCTGTTTCTTCTTTGAACTCACGCCGGGCCGCCACCCGAACATCTTCATCGTACTCAACATGTCCGCAGGGAATGCACCACATCCCCTCATATGAACCGTTTCGTTTCACCAAGAGCAGTTCCTTGTTTTTTTTTAATACGATAACCGCCACGCCAACGGTTGGATTTTTATAATGTGTCCATTGACATCGATGGCAATACATTCTTTCCCGACGACATTTCTTTGTGGGTTGCAACCGGTCTCCACAAAAGGGACAAAATTGAAATTTCATTGTGTTATCCTATATTCTTACTCGCGTTTAACAATGATTTTTTCTTCACCTCTTCTTTGTACGTTTTTAGTATGTATTGTTTAGGGAAGGCTTCTTTGGACAAGTAATTCAGGGTGCTGTTCAAGAACATATCGCACAATTCTTTAAACACTGTTGCTTTTTGGGTTTTATCCACAAAAATTTTTTCTCGTTTCTTCTCAAACAGCACGTTTTCCCCAAGCATATTTTTTATTTCATTTAGATTTTCTATTAACTCCCGATCATTTCGTTTCAATACTTCCGTCACCGGAACGTCCATTCTGACAATCAGGGAAACCAGCCAACGATCACCCACCAGTTTTCTCGATCCATCGTATAAATTCAACTTCAATCCGTTTTTTAGATCTATGGTTTTTATGAGTTTCTCTTTCATGTACAAAGCCTCTTTTTTCACGTTTAGCGTTAAACTGTTTTCAGATTCTAACTTTTTATACCAGTTTTGCTAAAATTAACAATGCTTTTTCGGATGCGGTTTTTATATTTGCCACACAACCCTTTTTATTGGTATGGTGGATTTACCGTAAAAGTAAATCCTAAAATATAATTGAGTTGTACGAGTTGGATAGGACACAGATTTTCTCAGATATACACAGATAATATTCTTTTTTTAATTTAAAAATCTTTACAATCTGTGTTCATCTGTGTCCCCCCTAAAAAAACCCATACTATTATAATAAGTTGTAAAAGACACTTCTTATTTTCGAAAAATGCAGGGAAAATCACATGAAATATTTGCCCATCGACAACAGCCTGTTTACTCGGAACCGGCAAAGGTTTGCCGCCAAACTAAAACCCAACGCCATTGCCGTGCTGAATTCCAATGATGTGATGCCGACGAGTGCTGACGGTATCCGATCGTTTATTCAGAACACAGACCTTTTTTACTTAAGCGGTATTGATGAAGAAGAGAGCATTCTTGTAATTTATCCGGATGCCAGAGAAGAAAAGCACAGAGAAATCCTCTTTATTAAAGAAACCAATGAAGAAATAGCTTTATGGGAAGGATCGAAATACACGAAAGAAGAGGCTTCCAAGATATCTGGAATCAAGACGATTTACTGGACAAGAGAATTCGAAAAAGTCTTCAGGGGCGTGGTTTTTGAGGCTGACCGAATTTATCTGAATTCCAATGAACACTTGCGGGCCGATGTTACCGTTGAAACCAGAGACGCTCGTTTCTTAAAATGGTGCAAAAAAAATTATCCATTACATAAATACGAAAGACTGGCGCCGATTTTGCGCGACATTCGGCCCATCAAATCTATCATAGAAATCGAACAGATCAAACAGGCCTGCAAAATAACTGAAAAGGCCCTTCGGCGGCTGCTTGGCTTTATCCGGCCTGGGGTATGGGAATTCGAGATTGAAGCGGAAATATACCATGAATTTATAGCCAATCGATCCCGGGGTCCCGCGTATATGCCCATTATTGCTTCAGGCCCGAATGCTTGCATTCTGCATTACGTCCAAAACAACCGTAAATGCAAGGATGGCGATCTCGTGCTGATGGATTTCGGTGCTGAATATGCCAACTATGCCTCCGACTTAACGCGCACGGTTCCGGTGAACGGTAAATTTACCCCACGGCAAAAAGAGATTTACAATGCGGTCCTGCGTATTCAAAAAGCGGCCATTCAAATGCTCGAACCGGGGAACACATTTGAGGCATACAATAAAGACGTCGGCGTCATTATGGAAAAAGAGTTGATCGGACTGGGGTTATTGGATGCCAAGTCGGTTGAAAACCAGAACCCGGATGATCCCCTTTATAAACAATATTTCATGCACGGTGCATCTCATCACCTGGGCCTGGATGTACACGACGTTGGGAGTAATTACCGAAAATTCGAAGACGGCATGGTGTTTACCTGCGAGCCGGGAATTTATATTAAAGACGAAGGTGTCGGCATCCGATTGGAAAACGACATCCTGATCACCCAAGACGGTCCCGTTGATCTTATGGCGAACATTCCCATTGAACCCGAAGAGATCGAAGATTTGATGAACAAATAAAAAAACAGTTTAATAAAAATTTAAACCGACGGCAAAGTAAAAAGCTTCAAATTCGAGGCGCCCAAATTCCGAGGAATGAGGCGTACCTAACGTACGCCGCAGAGACGAGGAATGTAGCGCAACGCAGAATTTGGACTTTTTACGAAGCCGTCAAGGTTTTGATCAACCATATACCGATCACCGATACAATAGGAAGCGGCAGTTCCTGTGACGTGAATAAGTTCCGGCAAAGAAATTCTTTGATTAAACCCTCCCAGATGCGGACCTGTCATAATTGTTATATCCTCCAGACCTTTTGATAGGCCATTTATGTTGTCCCCGGTAAACCCCCGCTCCATTAAAAATTCATTGAATTCATCATCGCTCATTTCCTGTTGATCGATCGCTCTGAAAACTTCCTCCATGTATTGATCGACTCCGAATTCATCAATGGAACGCAAAACAAAACTATCGAAATCAACCGGCAGACGATCACCTATTTTTTTTCCTGTGAATCCTTCATAGTAGGAATTAAACGAGGCCTCTATCAACTCTTGCATTAAATCCGGACAGAAAAGATTCCGTACATCTATGGGATATCCCTTTTTGTCAAAACCGGTCCGTTTAGGATGATGATTGCGGAAATAACTTGCACATATAAGAATAATGCTCATAAAATGATTCCCGATAAGCCTGTAATACCTGTGAGAAGATCCTGAAACAGCCTCAAAGTGCTCAAAATCTCTGACACCCGATCTCCCCAAATTAGGATAACGGCATGACATGAGCCATCTATCCAGCCTTCCGCCTTTCGGCCATTCATAATATCCTTCATCACTTCGCCTGTGCCGTTGTACACGATTGTGAAAAAGAGGTACCGGAGCGGTGTGAACGATACCCATAGAGGCAAGCCTTCCCAGAAGCCAAGCGTTCCGCCTCATAACCTCCATAAAACTGTTCCAATCAAC
>JBFESJ010000251.1:0-4751 GCA_041548585.1 Desulfobacterales bacterium
ATTTCATCCAGCGTATATCCCACGGCCAGCTTGGCGGCGATTTTGGCAATGGGAAATCCAGTGGCTTTTGAGGCAAGGGCAGAGCTGCGTGAAACCCGGGGATTCATTTCAATGACAATCAGTTCTCCGTTTTTGGGATTGACGGCAAACTGAACGTTGGAACCGCCCGTATCCACGCCAATCTTCCGCATAATGGCGATGGAGGCATCCCGCATGGATTGATATTCCCTGTCCGACAGCGTCTGTGCCGGGGCCACCGTGAGGCTGTCACCGGTATGGATGCCCATGGGGTCCATATTTTCAATGGAACAGACGATGACGACATTGTCATTTTTATCCCGCATGACTTCGAGTTCATATTCCTTCCAGCCCAAAACCGATTCTTCAAGCATGACCTGCCCGATAAGACTGGCATCGAGACCGGCTTTGGCCAGTTTTTCGAGCTCTTCAGGGTTGTATGCCGCACCCCCGCCTGTTCCGCCAAGGGTGAAGCTGGGGCGGACGATAATAGGAAATCCGATATCGTCGGCAACGGTTCTGACCTCTTTCAGACTGGTTGCAAAACCGCTTTTGGGGATGCGGAGCCCGATATTTTCCATGGCGTTTCGGAAAAGTTCCCTGTTCTCAGCTTTTTGGATCGATGCAATGGACGCACCGATCATTTCGACCCCGAATTTATCGAGTACGCCCATTTCGGCAACTTTTACTGCGGTATTGAGACCGGTTTGGCCGCCGATCGTTGGAAGCAGTGCACAGGGACGTTCTTTTTCGATGATTTTTGCAACTGCTACGGGAACCACCGGTTCAATATAGGTTCGGTCCGCCATTTCAGGGTCGGTCATGATGGTGGCGGGATTGCTGTTGATCAGTATGACGTCGTATCCTTCTTCTTTTAAGGCCTTGCATGCCTGAGTGCCCGAATAATCAAACTCGCACGCTTGGCCGATAATAATCGGACCGGCGCCGATGATGAGAATTTTATGTATGTCCGTGCGTTTGGGCATTCTTATTGTTGAACCGTTTATTTGTTTTCGTTACGCTGATCTTCGACATCCGACTTTTGATCCCTTTATCATACCTTTTGCATCATTTTTTTAAACTCGCCAAAGAGATACGCTGCATCATGGGGGCCGGGTGAAGCTTCCGGATGATACTGGGCGGTAAACATCGGATATTCTTTATGCCTGAACCCTTCCAGCGTATTATCGTTCAAGTTGATGTGCGTTATCTCGATATTTTTTCCTTTCAGGCTGTCCGTATCAACTGCAAATCCATGATTTTGAGATGTTATTTCGACCTTTCCCGTCAATAGGTTTTTCACAGGCTGGTTGGTGCCCCGATGACCGAATTTTAATTTGAAAGTTTTTCCGCCAAGAGCCAGCCCCAAAAGCTGATGTCCGAGGCAGATGCCGAACAAGGGGGCAAATTCCAAAAGTGCCCTGATGGTTTCGATGGCATAGGTGATCGGCTCCGGGTCTCCGGGACCGTTGGACAAAAAAATTCCGTCCGGTTCCATAGCCTTGACAGTATCGGCTCCGGTTGTCGCCGGCACGACGACAATTTCAAACCCTTTGGAGTCCAGGCATCTTAAGATGTTGTATTTAATTCCAAAATCGAAAGCCACCACCGAATATTTTTCTCCTTTGGATTTCCAAATATTTCTGTCTAAAGAAATATCGTTGGGGTCAAAAAAAACCGGCTTGCCGTCACGCCAATAATACGGAATATGGGTGGTTACGTCTTTTACAAGATCGAGTCCTTTCATGCTCGGAACTTTTCTTGCCCGTTTTACACATGAATAAGGATCGAGATTCTCTGTTGAAACAAATGCCCGCATGGCCCCTGCATTCCGAATATGTCTGGTTAAAGCGCGGGTATCCAGTTCTTCTATCCCGAGTATGCCTTGTGCTTTAAGGTAATCGGCCAACGTTGACGTGGATCTGTAATTGCTGGGGAAGCCCTGGTATTCTCTCATCAAAAATGCGGAAACCTGTATTTTATTCGATTCAATGTCTTCAGGATTCACGCCATAGTTGCCGATTAGGGGGTAGGTCATGGTCACCATTTGGCCGCTGTAAGACGGATCGGTGAGAACCTCCTGATAGCCGGTCATGCTGGTATTAAACACGACTTCAGCCCCGGTTTCACCCGGACCGGTAAAACTCAGGCAAGGAAAGGTGCGTCCGTCTTCAAGTGCTAAAATTGCTTTCATATTCATTCGTATTTATAAGCTAACTTCTGTAACAGGTTTGTTTTTTCATAACACCTTAGCTTTTTGAAGATATTTCCGCTTTCAGGCATAATTATATTTTTGCTGAAAGAACTCGTGAATAAGGGCTCGTAATGAAAGAACCTGCCCGGGTTATTAATAAAGGTCTTTGCTTTAACATAGGGTTTCATCCATAAAGTTAAATCGCTTATGGTTCTTTCAAAACGATCCCTAATTCACTCAGACAGCTTCCAGTCAAAAATTTAATCATACCTGAAGCTCTTTTGAAATCTATTTATTCCTAAATTATCATGTTTTTTTTATACTGGTCCTTAATTTTAGACCTTTGAAAAATGTTCAATTTTGCTCAAGGTTAAGGAAGACGAAAATTTTAACCATAGATATACATTGAGTATTTCGAGGATTAAAATTTGAGTTTGACGCGAAGATTGGGCAAAGGGGGACGTTTTTCAACGGTCTAACTTTATGCGGATTTTAGATTTGTATCATCCTGCCAGTCTTCGCCCCATTCTTCAACAGCCACAGATTCCTTGGCCAGGACATCGAGTTTCACCGCCTGCACTTTTCGATACACTTCGGTGTAATCTTTTTTGTGACCATTGACCGTTAACAGATCATTTTCAATAGAGATGCCGAAAAGCCTTTCGTTTTCTTCCAGATAGGGCAAAATAAGTTCCCAATCCGCCGGGCTCGGTGCAACGAACTCACCGCCGTTCAACTGGTCGATTACAACCTTATGATCAGGGTCTCTCAAGTAGATAGCACCCCCTGAAGCCAAAGAAAAGAGATTGGAACCGGGGTAAGGGCTGGGCTGGTCGATGACGTTGGCGTCTTCATCGAACTCGATGCCGTTGAGAATGATAAACCCGCCACCGTTCAAGGGATCGCCGGCCATAAACGATTCCGCCAGAAAATCGAGACAGGTGCCGTTGATGACCACCCGGGGATGACCCACGGCATTGATCAATGGGCGACCGGCAGCATTCCCCAGCACATATACGTCCCCGCCCTTGGCGCCGTACATGAACGTCTGGCCCACATCGCCATGTATGACCAGTTTGCCGCGTTTCATGATCTGACCAAGTTGATCTTGGGCATTCCCGTGAACATATATTTCCAGCCCGTCGATACCCGAAGCCAGGTAATCGCCGGAGCTGTCATAAACATCTATTCTTACGCCGTCAGAGTCTTTTGACAGACCGCAGCCACAAAAGCGTTGTCCCTTATACCCGTAACAAATGAACTGTTTCCATCCAAGTTTATAGGCAGCACATAGAAGACGTGAATCACAGTCTTCTCCTTCAGGCTGAAAATCTCTGGCATTGATTACCAGAACTTTTTCATCATTTAAAGGAGAACGTAATGTATTTCGTTTTTCCCAATCAATGTAACGATATCGGCTGGGTGTATTTTGATTCAAATCCGGCGATGCATTAAAAATCGACGTCAGGCTTTCTTTTATGATTTGCAAGATGGCGCTGCGCTTCTTGTTTCCAGTGGGAAAACGGCGGTCCATGAGATGAGTCAGGATCTCTATGGTTTTCGACTTGTCTTCGTCATTATCTCCCGCGACGTTTTCGAGTTCTTTTGAAAAGTACCTGATGGATGTGTAATCCCAGTCAATCATCTGCCGGCAGCAATACCGCTTAAAATCAGACAGATCGTCAAGCACCAGCCCGTCTTTCAATGCCAGGGTGATGTCTTCGGCATTTTTCGGTGCGGAAAGTTCAGGTGTTATTTTATATGGTTTCTGATGATCCGGCGTCTTGACAACGTCGCCGAATTTGTTGGTGCAGATCAGTTTTTTAGAGCCATCTCCCTTACCGGCGTCTTTGACGGTAAAAATAAACGCACCGCCATCGGTGGCACTTCCACCACGTGCATTCCAGTATTTGTCGGCAATGGGGCAAAAGCGGCTGTCCTCGGCGGCAAGGTTCTGTAACGTGGCATCAATGGCCTGCTTTTCCGAACATATCAGGCCGATCTGAACGTCTCCTTCCTGCAGCGCAAATACCTGGGGACGCAACATGGACGTATCCGTAATGCCGATCAACTGGAAATAGTTTTTATACGGATTGTTTCGGGCAATGATAAAAAACCAGGGACCGTCCGGAGAAGCATGGATATGGGCGGCCTGGATGTAACGGTAAACATGCTGTTTTTCAGGCGGCAGCAGATCGAAATCGTATTCAGAAGTGGGCGCCAGGGCTTCAATGATATACTCCATTGGATACTCAAACGTTCGGTTAAACAGGTCGAGGAGCATAACAGAGACTTCGGTATCTGTTAAAAACTGCGGAAAAATATTGTGCTGTTTTAAGTATTCACTCACCGCATGGTAGTTGGCAAAGTCGCCATTGTGAACCAGGGCTTCATCCAACCCGCTAAAAGGATGTGCACCGCCGGGATGCCAGACCCTTCCCTTTGTAGGGTAGCGCTGGTGGGCAATCCATCCATGAGCTTTAAAATCTTCCATACAGTAGTACTGGGTTGCTTGCTCGGCATACCCCACGATTTTTAA
>JBFESJ010000252.1:0-4746 GCA_041548585.1 Desulfobacterales bacterium
CGGTGCGGCCGTTGGAGCGGTCGCCGGCGCTGCCATAGGGGCGGTTCTCGGAAATAATGTGGGACGCGCTGCGGGTGTCGGGGCAGCCGGCGCAGGTGCCGCCACGATGACACGAAAAACCATCGACTCAGGCAAGCCTGACGCGGTATTTCGCCGTTTTGTTGAAAAATGTCTGCATGATAAGGGGTACGAAATCATCGGCTGGCGTTAGAACCATTTGCACAATTGACACCGTTTCAAAAAAATCCTCCCTGAAGATCGTCAAAATACCTTTTGATTTCTATTTCAAGTGTTCAATAAAATCCCCAATCGCTTTATGGACTTTTCCTGCGTCCTTGCCCACCAGAATGCCGTGCCGGTCAAAGTTTAAAAGGATATATGCTTTATCCTCCGATCCAATGCGATCAAATGTTCTCCTGGATCCGCTGGGTTTTACCACGGGATCGCCAAGGGATTGAACGACCAGAGCCGGGGCATGTATTTCATGTAATTTATCCTCAAGTTTCTCCATAAACCGTTCCAACTCCAACACGCCCGAAATCGGATTTCGAAAATAGTTAATATGGGGATTTTCAGGCCGGTTTTCGACAAATTCTTTTTTGGCGCCATCGAAACGAACCTTTTTCATCAGACGATTCCATACATCCACCGCCGGAACAAACTTTGAAGAAAAATCTTGAAGCCTCATGGGCGGGCAGACGGCAAAGACCCCTTTTACACGGTTCACTCGTGTCGCCAGATCCAGTGCCAAACCTGCGCCTGCGGAAAACCCGCCGACGACCACCTGCTCGCAGATATTGCTGATAAGAGCATAACCGGCGTCGACGGAGGCCACCCAATCCTTAAACGTCCGTATGGCCAGATCTTCAGGGGCGGTGCCGTGACCTTTCAAGCGGGGCGTATAGACCCAAAATCCCCTGCGGCCGAGATACGCGGCCAGTTCTCTGACCTCCATGGGTGCGGCCATATAGCCGTGAACTAGAAGCACGCCCATATCTTTAGATGTCCCTTTAACCAGCAGCGGCCGGCCCACATCCTTCTTCTTTGATTCTCCTTCGATATAATACGTCTTGTAATCCTGTTCGAATTCATTGGCCGCTTTTTTCATCAACGTTCCGGCGATCTTCTTTCGTATCCAAAAACCTGGGAGCCAGGCCAGACGTCTTATCCGCCGTTGAAGGGGTATCAGCGGTTCAACCTCATTCGCCATTACCGCAATGGGATTTTCGATTCGGATGCGATGGAAGTCAAAAGCGGAAATAAATTTTGAACGATTCTTGATCAACGCCTCACCGTTTTTCTTTAAAACCCCCTTTTTCTCTGCAACATTGATAAAGTCCTCAAACTTGTGGAACGCGTCATCAACCAGCAAATGAATCTGATCCAAAAGGAGATCTTCATGGAGATATACGCCGGTCTCTTGAAGGTGATCCGACGCTACGAGGAATAATCTTCTTCTCAGGTCTTGCACATCGATCGTTTTAAACGGAATCATCTTGAGCATAGATGCAAAAAGATGATCGTGATTCACGGTGGTCATGCTGTAGATGGCGGCCATATAGCGCTGCATAATCTTCAACGCCGATTTGCGCATCACCCGTATCGAAGGAATCGAATCATCAAAGCCGATGCTTCGCCGAGAAGAGATATCTCGTTTAATGGACGACTGGCCCATGAACTGCTTTATGTCTATGGGATCTCCAAAACGAATATTCATATCGACCCCGGACATTAGCATGCTCCCTTCGGTCATGATCTCATCCAACATGCGATCCGGGACATTATCCATCCAACGGGTCGCCAGCTTGCTGAGGAGATTTTCATGGGCTCTGAGCGGATAATACGTAACGTTTACCGGTACAATATATGTATTGTTGTTTAACACCGGCTCAACGGCATCGATTTGAAAGCGATCCATTAACCGTTGGGCTTCGTCAGGAAATTCGTCCAACAGGATACGTAACCGCTGGCGATAGAATTCAGTCCTGAGGGCCAGTGTGGCGGCACCGGTGTGCGGCGGATGTTTCCCGCCGGCGTAGGAAATCATAAATCGTCCTTTTTCAACGATTTTTTTGCTTTTGACCATACGGCCTTCCGGAAAAATGATCCACTTGGCTTCACCGGTGAGCAAACTTTTGATAATAAGAAGGTCCCGGTGAGGATTTTTTGTGGATACTGCACCCACCTTTTCGAGAAAGGCACCGAGCGCCCCTTCAAAAAATTGATAATCAGCCAAGGACCATACCGGAATTTTTACAAGTTTATGAATATGATAGGGAATGAGAAGGGTTTCGATCCGGGTGAAATGGTTCACCACAAATATTGCAGAGCCTTCAGGGAGATTTTCTTCACCGTGAATACGAATTTGGGCCTTTGAAAGACCCGCCAATGTCTTGATCGCAAGACCCGTTGTTCGATACGCAAAGGGATTCATGGACTGATTTTGTATGGTGTTAATTTGGTTTCGAATTTTAATCTGATTCTTTCTCAAGTCGGAGGTTTTCATATACAAGGCATTTAAGGGCGAAGCCATAGTAAACTATTGCGAGCCCTTAATAACGCAGCTCGAAGATCCCGCTTATTGCGGGGAAATGAAAGCCTCCGGTTTGCCCTTTTGGGTGAAAATTGATAAGAAAAAAGTTGTCATCTTACCTACCTGTTCGAGCCTCTTAGGGTCAGCTCTGTATACTATTTTGATAAAATAAAAGATACCATGATGTTGTTGAAGTCCGATTGAATTAAGGATTATAAAGATTCTCATCAATTTTCATGCAAGATTCAGATCTTAATTGCAGTTGACATATCAGTCAAATACAATTAAATTAAACTTTTTTTAGATAAAAATAAAGGATTTTCGGAGGTTCACCGTGTACTCAAAAATACTAATTTTACGCTTTCCCAAAACAGAAGTGGAAAAGCCGATTGTTTGCTATCTTTCAAAGGATTTTGACCTGACCTTCAATATTCTCAATGCTTCCATACTCCCCAGAAAAGAAGGTGTAATGGTTTTGGAACTCGCGGGAAACCGTAAAGATTTCAAAGAAGGTGTAAAATATCTCAAGCAACGGGGTGTCCATGTCCTGAATGCATCTCAGGAGATTAAGCGTATAAAAAAACGATGTACCCATTGCGGTGCCTGCACGGCTGTCTGCCCGACCCACGCCCTTTCCATCAAACGGCCGGAAATGTCTGTTGACTTTAACCAGAAAAAATGCAGTGTGTGTGAACTGTGCGTAACGGCCTGTCCCACCCGGGCCATGGAAGTTCGTCCCTCAAACAAATCCTTTTTTTAAATGAAGCCTTTAACAGCCATTGCCGTCAGTGGCGGTATCGATTCTCTGATGGCGGCTCATCTCTTAAAGGAAAAAGGGCACAACGTCATCGGGATTCATTTTTTTACGGGATACGAAGCCCCATTCCCCGATAACGGTCAAAACCTTCATCTTATAAAATCCCATAAGATGTTTTCCATCACGGAGCAATTGGGCATCAACGTTGAACTTTTCGACTGCAGCACCGAGTTTAAAAATAATGTCGTGGATTACTTTGTTCGAACGTATCAGGCCGGTCAAACCCCCAATCCCTGCATGGTGTGCAATCCGTCCATAAAATTTAAAACAGTGCTTGATTTTGCCCGGAAATTGGGTGCATCAACCCTTGCCACAGGGCATTACGCCGTTCTAAAGAAAGATCGAAAGAATATATTTCATCTTCATAAGGGCATTGATTCCCAAAAAGACCAGTCCTACTTTCTGGCCCGCCTGACCCAGGATCAGCTGGCCGGCGCCTGTTTCCCCCTTGGACAGATGAAAAAATCCGATGTTGTTCAGCTGGCAAGAAAAAAAGGCTTTAAGCCCCTTAAAAAAAAGGAAAGCCAGGATGTATGCTTTATCAAGGGCAAAAACTATGGAAATTTCCTTGCCCGGCAACAGGGATTTGAACCGAAACCCGGTCTGATAAAAGATATCGATGGCAACATACTGGGGAAGCACAAGGGACTGCATCTTTTTACCATCGGCCAGCGTCGGGGGATCAACTGCCCGGCTTCCGAGCCCTATTATGTCATCCGTATGGACACCCGCCAAAACCTTTTAACGGTGGGGTTTAAAAAAGATTTGATCGCTTCCCGGTGCAAGGTCGAAGATATTAACTGGATCCATGAAACACCGAGCATTCCAATGAATGTTCATACGCGTGTCCGGTATCGTCACACGGCCGCCGCATCCCGGCTGACCCCTGTTGACGAAAAAACGGCAATGGTTCGATTTGAAAAACCCCAGTCGGCCATCACCCCCGGGCAGTGTGCCGTATTTTACAAAGGCGATGAGGTGTTGGGAGGGGGGTGGATTAGTCGGTCCTAAACTGAACGTTTCAAATTTTAAAAAAGGATATAATATCGTTTATTTTTAATGAATTATTCTGATTTATATTTTTAATATTTGAAACCCTTCGGGATTGCCGATCTTACCGCATCTACTGTGTCAGATGCCGTCCCGCATAGCTGACTATAGCGGAACCACATCTTCCTTGTATCTGCGGCAACCTCGACGATCGTTCAATTTAGGCGATATTCATCACCAAATGGTCTTTTTGCTTGATTTCTGCGCTTGTCCTGTAAAATGTTTATCCCGTTGAATGCATAGCCTATTCAACCGGGGCAAGAGCCTATTTCTCCGGGGTCAATCTAAGGAATTTCTTGTTCCCACCCGAGGCGGGACGGGTTATTCCTTGATGTCTCCCGCTAAA
>JBFESJ010000253.1:0-4708 GCA_041548585.1 Desulfobacterales bacterium
ATCGATGCACATGAAGGGGGCGGATCATCCCTTAGTAGTTTGAAGGCTCTGTAATGGGGCTGGAGCGAAGGGGATGAGTCAGCTCGCAACAAGTGACAGTCAACCAGGAGACTGGGAGGAGCTGGATTGCTTTCTGCGTCGGCTTGAAGTCGAGAGATTTCAAGAGTATGGCTGGCAGGAGCCGTATGAATCGAGAGGTTCACGTACGGTTCTGTGAGGGCCTGGGGGTGGAATTCCTCTTGGCTACTAGACTCAGTAACGGCAAAGTGGAAAAACGTATGCTTTTGCCCTATATATAAGAATTATTTCTATACTTTTCTTCTAATAACTAATATACGAGAATTATTTCCACTTACTAGTTAGACATCCAGGAGTTGACCATGAAAGAGAGTGATCTTCAGAAGCTGAACACGGCAGTGGAGTATCTAATGCGCCAGGAATCTTTTTTAACCACCGTCGAGCGTTTGAAGGGAGAGCTGGCAGGATCGAAGGAGACATTTGTTTGGTCGACAGTCGAGTTGGAATCGATCCCCTGCGAACTGCCTGCTGACATCAAGTCGTGCTGGATCTTCCATCTCAGGAAGGACATACCTACCGGCAGTCACTATCATCCGAACAGCGTTCAACACATGGTCGCGGTTAACGGGCGGGGAAAATCAATCGTCGATGGCACGCAAAGGACAATGGTCCCGTTCGCATCGTCGGAACATTCGCTTACCGATAAGTGGTATGTCATCGGTCAAAACGTGCCTCATGAGTTCGTACCCGAAAGAGAAGACATGACAGTCGTGTCGTTTCACACTTGTGACGCAAGCGAGTTAGAGGAGATTGCCTGCGATAGCTTCGGGAAGCGTCTCTATGAAGGTCATGATGCCTAACATGCTATTCACAAAGCAACTGTATAATTTACCTTGGTTCTCCCGATATTCTTCAATCGAAATAAATAAAGCGGACATTATCTATCCTTTTATTATAGGCGCAAAACGTTGCGTCCCTATTTTACTTTTCGTAATTTAGACTGCCTGACTTGAGCGATCATGAGATATATTTTATCAACAAAGGTGAGTGATTCAGGAGGAGAAACACGCCTGCGTAATTGCGAAAGAGTGATCATTTTTCCGTTTTCGCAATAATGGATCAGCATCTGAAAGATAAAGTCGTACATAAAGACAATTTTTTCTCTACCATTGTTGGCAATAACACGATCTCCTAACTTGTTGAGAGCTTGATATTTAACATCTATCTTGATCAGTGCTCCCCCCTTACCATCATCGCTCATATTAATTTTATAAAGCGTCTCTGATCCTCTATTTTCAAGTTTGAAGTGTATATTATAATTCTTAGGATCATGCAAAACAGCTGTCCAGGTTGTCTTCCCAAAAGGAGAACCCATTAAAATGGTAGGTGAGGTGACTTCTCGAAAGATCGTACCCTGCTCAACCCGTTTATTTGGGCAATGAACTAACTCAAATTTCCAACCAGGTATCCATTTATATTCTCCAAAAGGACAGATAAGCGGAAATATTGTTTCGACAGGTGCGTTGATTTCAAACTGTTTCTTGATTTGTATCTCTCTATTTTGCATATTCCCTACGATAAGCATACTAATTTGCTTCAATGATCAGCTGGGTATCCAGGCCGGATACTTGCATGTCACCATTTGTTTTCTTCTCGACGTTCTGCTTTTTTGCCTCTTTTTGTGCTGACTCAGCTTTCGAGTGCTTTATTCCCTCTGCCGCTAAAATCGTTGTAAGAAATCCGGCTGCAAGAACAACTGATAATGTAGTTAAACCAACAAACGCGTGGGCAGAAGACACCGTACCGAATGCCACCAAGGTAATTAATACAATTGGGATAATCAACATTTTTTTTCTCATAATTGCCTCCTTTGTTAATCAATTTTAAAGATGGTTAAAATTAAATAAATGATTAAGCACCGACACTTCGTTCAGAGGCCATTTTAAATGACCAGCGGTCAGTTAATGACAATATAAGTGACCGCTGGTCATTTGTCAAGGGTGAAAATGACCGCTGGTCATTTTTTTTGCATTTTTTTAAAAAAATTGTTATACTGATTTCATTAAACCGTTGATATTGATTGCTGAAGGAAGAAAGGATATTCAGAGCTATGGTCACTCAAAAACGCGCCATAAGTGAAAAAGACAAGCTAAAACGAAAAGAAAAGATATTAGAAACCGCTTGGAAACTTTACAAAAAATCCGGCGGCCAACTCCCCACGGTTTCTTTAATTGCGCAAAAGACAGGACTGTCAAAAGGAACCGTTTATCTGTATTTCAAGACCAAGGACGAAATTTTTCTACAACTTTACATGCACCAGCTAGGGGAATGGCACGAATCTGTGGCCTCAAAACTGCAAAACCATAAAGGTAAATTTTCGGTAACGGAATTTGCCAAAATCTGGACCGATTATGTCGTTAAAAATCCGCTGCTGCTTAAAATGGGAAGTATTGCCAGGGGTGTTCTGGAAGAGAATGTGGATGAGCGCGTAATCGTAGACACCAAAATGCAAATCTCCCAACTATTAGAAAACTGCTGCCAAATTACTTGCCAGATATTTCCCGGCCTGACGGTTAACCAAGCGGTTAAAATTCACCTGCGAGTTTATGCCCTGATATTTGGACTTTGGCAAATTACCTCCAACCCGCCAAACATTCGCCGGGCGCTTAAAAAAGCCAAGATCAAGACCTTTGAACCCGATTTTCCCGAAAGCGCGGTCGAATCGGTTGCTACCTTTCTAAAGGGCGCACTGCCGAAAATACGTTACCGCGGTATCCATGAAGCTACAATGGAGAAAAGAAATGGCAAAACACAACTGTGAAAACTGCGGTTTTAGAGCGAGATATGATAATAGTCCAAAGTCACTTTTTGGCCGTTTATGGAGGTGGCACGCTAATTGGTGCCCTGGTTGGAAAAGATATGTTACTTCATTGCCGCATGAAGACCGGATCAAACTTGCAAAAAAATACAATATGAGAAAATACGAATAGAAAATACAAGTCGCCCGTTGAATTATCATATCGTATCAAACGATTTGCAGAACCGGTGATACCTTCAATAACCACAGGTTTCCGATCCGATTAAAATTTGCGATACCTCCAACTTATCGACCAAAATTAGAGGCTCAAAAAACCTGTGATATCATCCATCCCAGTTCTTAGGGCTGAATTGCATGTTTCTGCAATATATCTTCAATTCCATAAACCGGTCCAAAAGTTGTGATATCAAAAAAGTTCCATTTTCGGTTGGCTTCTACCTGAACTTCCATATAGGGTGGCTCTCAAGGCTTAATTTCATTAGTTGCCCAAAAATACAGTTGGTACTTATTTAACTGCCCTTCTGGTTCGGATTCAATAAAAATCCATGTGCCTTTTCCATGTGCCTTTTTCCGGAAAAAATGGTACAAAATAAGGAAAAAAAGACACACAACCCAGGCACACGGTTTTGTATAGGGTTTTGAAACGGTTGAATTTTGGGCGTTTTTTGATGGTTTGAAAAAGCAAGCTACCCGCCTTTCACGCCGGCAGCAGGGGTTCAAATCCCCTTGGGGACGCCACTTAGATGATCATTGCCCGGTAGAATGTGACCGGGCATTTTTGTTTTTGATGTTAGGTCCAGGACATCCCGCTTTTCAATCGGGACAGCAGGGATTCAAATCCCCTTGGGGACGCCACAATAAAAACAAGGGTTTAGAAAATTTTTCTAAACCCTATTAGGTATCCCCACTTTGCCCCTTTTTCAGATATGTCTATAGGACACAAAATATTTTGATCGAAAAAACCATTCGATCGATAGCAGTTATCAAAGAATTGGGTGGCTTAACTATAGACACAACATATAGTGTGTGGTCAAGTTTACTAATTGTATGGATGATCCTCTGAGCCTATTGAATACTCAAGCATGGGATAATTATCCTTAACGCTCGCCGAAGGTGCGCCTGGAGCAACGCGGAAGGTGTCTCACCCTTGAGGCGCTTGTTATGTGTTTTTGGCTCCGATTCTGTGACCAGCAGACTGTAAGGGCCTAAAGAAAGGGCGGCGTTTCAGATTGTATTGAAACGCCGCGATCATATGTTGCTAATAGCCTCCGTGAGTGTTCAAAACATCCGTCAATTTGTGGCGGTTATCGCTTCCTGATCATCCGATTTGCGGTTCAGAATACGCTTCAGAAGCCCTTGAAGACGTTTATGCTACGATCGGGCGAGGTCGAAGCGGTCAAGGTTCATTACCTTATTCCACGCCGCTACAAAGTCGTGCAGGAACTTTTCCTGGGAGTCCTCACATCCGTAGACCTCCGCCAAGGCCCGGAGTTGGGAGTTCGAACCGAAGATGAGGTCGACACGGGTGCCGGTCCACTTGAGTTCGCCCGTTGCGTGATCACGACCCTCGAACACGTCTTCGTCTTCCGAGGTTGCCTTCCACGTCGTGCTCATGTCGAGCAGATTCACGAAGAAGTCATTGGTGAGCGTCTCTGACCGCTTGGTGAAGACGCCGTGCTGGGACTGTCCGAAGTTGGCATTCAAAGCGCGCATACCGCCAACGAGAACCGTCATCTCAGGAGCGGTCAGCGTCAGCAGTTGCGCACGATCAACCAGAAGTTCCTCTGCCGATACGGCGTATTTGGTTTTGAGGTAATTACGGAACCCGTCTGCAGCCGGTTCGAGTACGGCGAATGACGCCGCGTCGGTTTG
>JBFESJ010000254.1:0-4687 GCA_041548585.1 Desulfobacterales bacterium
ACCCACCCCCGGAGTATACCGTAGTCACTGGGAGCGGGCCGGAGTCCGACGACCCCGGTTATGGAGCCTTCGTAGTCTGGCTGCTCAGAGATGACTGACCCAAAATTAAACATAACCAGTAAAGATAGAGGTCCAGCCCGATTTTGGGATTTGCCTTTTTTGCATTTCTGTAAGAAATAAGATATATGTAATGGAAATCAAGATGCTTGAACTTGTCATATTGGCAAGATATGTCAGGTTTTAACATTTCGATTTTCGTTTGGTATTCTCAATATCTGGGGTTAGTTAATATGGTTTTAGGCTGGAAATATTAGGATATGAAAATTTACTCATCATTTGGAATAGAATAAGATTCACACTTATTTCACCCATCGTTCAGAAGGCTGAATATTTAATTCCCGAATTTTGAATAATAATGTTTTATAACTGAGGTCCAATATCTTACTTGCTTTGCTACGGTTCCATCCTATTTCTTCTAAGACATTTGAGATCAATTCTTTTTCAACCATACCTACAAGTTTTCTTCTCGCCTTTTTATAAGATAATTTAGTTAGTTCAGACTCATGCAATTTGAAATAATCTGAAAAATTATTAGATTGCGACATCATTTCTTTGATTGTTTCATCATCACCGTTATTATAACCAGTTTTTTCAGTGCCGATTAAATTAGAAATATTTTCACATCTTCCTTCTAAAAACATGATCCTTTTGAGAATGTTTTGAAGCTCTCTAACATTTCCTGGCCAATGATAGGCACACAATTTTTCTACAGTCTCTCTATCATTGGTTATCATCTTTTGGTTATTATTATTAGAAGCATATTCCTTATAATAATAATCAATCAAAATAGGAATGTCCTCAGGTCTTTCGCGAAGAGGATCAATATCTATGCGAACTATGTTTAATCTGAAATAAAGACGTTCGTTGAATTTGCCCTCTTCAACCATTTTTTTAAGGTCTTGGTTAGTTGAGGAAATCATACAAACATCCACCGATACAGGAGCTTGCAAATCTAAGATTAGATGACTATCGTTTTCTAAAAATGGAAGAATCTCTAACTGATGAGAAGGGGACAGCAGGTCAATATTGTCCAAATATAAAATTCCACCGCTAATTTTGTCGAATAACCGGCTCTTTTCTTGAGACGCCTCCTTAGTTGCTGTTTGTTCGATACAAGATATGTCGATTTCAAATAAACTTTCAGTTAGGCAAGCACAATTTAACTTTACGAAAGGCTTTCCTACCCGGTTTGATTGATGATAAAGGCTTTGAGCAACAAGATCTTTTCCAACCCCTGTCTCGCCACAAATCAATATGTTCTCTCCGGTTTTAGCAACCTTATCGATTAGCGTTTTGATGTTTTTTATATTCTGACTCTCGCCGATTATTGGGGGAACCATTTTACTCTATCATCGTTATTTTATTAATACATAAAAATAGAAAAATACAGCATACCGATATTGCATCCTATAACATAATCGGACCTTTTTAAAAAAAACTTAATTTTTAATTGGTGCCGATCTTAAAAATATTTTGATAAGATCAGCAACTAATTACTTAATTTTCAATACTATGAATCGAATTACATAGAAATTGGCAAACATTATTCATAATATTGGGTAGGGTCAATATCGGTGGATAAAATAACTATCAAGGATTACATTAAATATGTTTATTTAAAAAATTTGGCATGGTTTCTGCTTATAGAAAGGATTAAAACATGCGTTGAAATAAGAATTAACACGATTAAGGGCCACTCAACTTAAACAACGGAAGAAAAAATCACTTGCTGGCCAAGTCTTAATAAAAGCATTCTGTCTATGTTATGAAACACGTAATTGTTAGTAATGGATGTAGGCGTTCGGATTTTGAAAGGCGTCAAATTTCGTATGATGCGCATATTCCTGAACGAAGGTCTGGCAAGGATAGAAGAAGCGGAAACGATAGAAGACTAAAACCAAGAACAACAAAATAATTCAAAAGAAATTCAAACAGGCGGAGCTACTAATGACTCTGCCTTTTTATTTTCCAACTTTTGTTATCTGCAATAAATGACAGGTTTTTGGAGACCTAAAATATTTTGGATATCGTTTATTCAATCGGGGCAAATCATTTTTTCATGGTTTGCTCTTTTTATTTTGATGATATATGTAAAAAAGTTAGAGTTGATTCAGGTTGATAGAATGGCAAGAAATCTGTAAACGAGAACTTATCAAAAGATCTATTCCAGAGTTGAGAGGATTGGAAGCAGATGCCCTGGCATGTTATCGTTCACCACAACAAGCCGAGCCCCGAGGAGCCCTGGCCCTTCATAGATCGGGTTATTTATCCCGAGGACTACCCAAACAAGAAGGCAATGCTGGATGCTGTCTCCAAGTTAAGCGAAGATCTCAGAGCTGCCTACCCGGCCCCAGAGTACAGAGTTGTTACTGGGAGAGGCCCGAAACCTGGCCATCCCGGCTATCAGACATTCGTGGTTTGGCTGCTAAGGGATGACTGACCCAAAATTAAACATAACCAGTAAGGATAAAGGTCCGGCCAGCTTTTGGAGTTTACTCTTTTCGAAATTTTTTAGAAATAGGATATCTGTACTGGAAATAATGATCCTTATATCTGTGCTTATGGCAAGAAAGCACAAGTTTTCGGTTCAGCGCCTAATTTACATAGTGATCTATCCGATCGTCTATCCCAACTAATCGGAGGCTTTTCCAATGACCCAAAAACCAACCTATGAAGACTTAAAAAAAACAGTTAAGGAGCTAAAAAAAGAACTCCTCAAGAAAGAGGATTTAGAGGAGCGACTGAACCTTATGTTGTTAGCTGTTCAGCAAAGTAATGAAGGCATAGCTATATCAGATATAGATGGCGATCTGATATTTACAAATAATGCCTTTTCAGAGATGCACGGATATTCGTCTGAAGAGCTCGAAGGAAAAAATCTGTCTATTTTTCATACTCCTGAACAGTTGCCATCTGTGGAAACAGCCAACTTGGAGCTTAAACATACCGGTAGATTCAAGGGTGAAATTTGGCATGTCAAATGTGATGGCACTATTTTTCCCACGTTGATGTATAATTCGCTCATTCGAGACGAAGAAAACAAACCGATCGGTATGATGGCAACACTGCGTAATATTAGTGATATTAAACAGTCAGAAAAGGCACTGAGGGAGAGCGAGAAGCGCTACCGTCGTTTAGTGGAAACGATGAACGATGGGATAGGAATACGAGATGAAAACGGTTTGATAGTCTATGTAAATAATAAGCTTTGTCAAATGTTGGATTATAAAGAAAACGATTTAATTGGAAAGCCGGTAACTGATTTCCTTGATGATTATAACGGACAAATATTAAAAGATCAGACATCTGATCGCAAAAAAGGTGAAGTGACACCTTATGAGATTGAATGGATACGTAAAGATGGCATGAAGATTCAGACAATCATGTCGCCACAAGCTATATTTAGTGATAGCGGTCAATTCAAGGGCAGTTTTTCGGTGATTACTGATATTTCAAATCTTAAGAAAACTGAAAGGCTTTTAAAGAAGAGCGAGGAGCGTTATCGGTCTCTCGCTGAAAACAGCAGGGTCGGTTTCTGGCAAACCACTTTGGAGGGCCATACCATATATATAAATCCCGCTATGTGCCAGATGCTTGAAATTGAAGCTCCTGAAGAACTTCATGGAAAGACCTATCATTCCTTTTACAACACTGAGAACCAGCAAATTATAAAACGTGAACTCACTAAACGTGAAAAGAGGATGAGCTCGACCTATGAAGTCGAACTCTTGGGGAAAAATGGAACTAAACGCAACGTGATGATTTCCGGAGCACCCATTTATTTTTCCGAAAATAAAATACATAGTGCCATCGGTACGTTCACAGATATTACCAATCTAAAAAGAACAGAAAAAGCTCTAATGAAAGCTCGCGATGAGCTTGAACATCGAGTGAAAGAACGAACCAGAGATCTGAAAAACAAAACCAAAAGTCTTGAAGAAATAAATACGGCAATGAAAGTCTTGTTGAAAAAAAGGGAAGAAGATAAAGAAGAAATAGAGGATAATGTACTGACCAACGTAAAAGAATTAATTGAACCCTTTTTTAAAAAAATCAAAAAAACCAAATTGGATGATCAACAAAAAACGCTTTTAAATATTATAGAATCAAATTTAAACGAAATTATATCTCCATTTATTCGAAAAATGTCTATGGAATATTTAAGCCTGACACCCACAGAAATCCAGATCGCAAATCTAATAAAGCATGGCAGTACCAGTAAAAAGATCGCAGAACTTATGAATGTATCCCCGAGAACAATTGACACTCACAGAAAAAATATTCGAAGGAAGATTGGACTGCAGGGCCAAGGAAAAAACCTCAGGGCCCACCTTTTATTGTCCTGAATTTGTGAGTTCTGCAATAAAGCAAAGGTCAGCATAATTTCAAAAACTTTGTGTTTTCGGATATCATAAGGGCAAATCTCATTTTCGGGGTTTGCCTTTTTTGCATTTTTGTAAGAAATACGATATATGAAATTGAAATGAATAAGCTTGAGCCTGCACTCATGGCAAGATAACACAACATTGGAAATAGCGAAATTCAGCTTAATAAATCGAGCAAACCTCTTGTTTCATTCGATTCATTTCAACATTCAATGCCATAAAGTAATATAACTATTTAAAAT
>JBFESJ010000255.1:0-4678 GCA_041548585.1 Desulfobacterales bacterium
AAATCCCGTTTGCGAGGCTGCGGGGATAGGAATTTTAGCCCGCCAGAGGCGGATAAACCCTCCAGAGGCGGATAAACCTTTCGCTTACTTGTCCGCCTATGCTTTGTGGCGGATTAGATCCCGAAGGTAAATTTTCGGGAGTTTCATAAAATCGTTACACGATTTTATTGAAAAAAGGATTTCCGTTACACTAACGCCGGCCTGTCCCGCTTTTCGAAGAAGATACCGCTAACGGTGCGGAGTTTGGCCGGTCTGGGAGCGTTAATATGGGATTTTGTCTCATGGAGGGTAATGAAGCGATGGCCTGGGGCGCTGTTGTTTCAGGATGCCGTTTCTTTGCAGGGTATCCCATCACCCCGGCCACGACTATTTTTAATACCATGCTCAAGCTTCTGCCGCCCTTAGGGGGCGTCTGCCTTCAGGGAGAAGATGAAATCGCTTCCATCGGCTACTGTTTGGGGGCTTCCATGGGCGGTTTAAAGGTCATGACCGCCACGTCAGGTCCGGGAATCAGCCTGTATAGTGAGCATATCTCCTTTGCCATCGGCAGCGAGATTCCCATTGTCATTGTCGATGTTCAGCGGCTCGGCCCATCCACCGGTTCGGCAACCCGGGGTGCGGATGGCGATATCCAGTTCTTGCGGTGGGGCAACAGTGGCGGGTTGCCGGTTATTGTACTGGCTCCTGTGGATGTCACTGACTGCTATTTTCTGACCATTCAGGCCTTTAATCTTGCCGAAGAATTCAGATGCCCGGTATTTATTGCATCCAACAAAGAGATTGCCATGACCCGCGAAAATATGGATATGGATGCCGTTGATGTGCCTAAAATTATCGAACGCAAAGCCCCTCCTGCCGGAAAGCCGTTTGTTCCTTTTGAGGTGCCTTCCGGCGGCAGAACGCCTTACTTTTTGCCCATCGGCGGTGATGTGATCGTTCGCCAGACCTCTTCGACGCATGGGGCCGACGGTTACATTACCACCGATTCAGATGAAATCTCCCGAATCCAGGACAGGCTCAAGACCAAGGTTGTTTCCCAGGTGGAAAGGTTCAGTTTTCACGAAGCATATTTAGAGGAGGACGCCGATACACTTCTTTTGACCTATGGGATTACGGCTCGTGCTGCGCGTGATGTTTATCGTGCGCAAAAAAGTGCCGGCAAACCGGTTTCCCTTTTGATTCTAAAAACCCTTTGGCCGGTTCCCGAAAATCTCATTCGCGAAAAAGCCGGACATGTTCAACGAGTGGTTGTGGTGGAAATGAATCTCGGGCAGTATGTTAGAGAAATAGAGCGTATCCTGCCGGATAAAACCATCGATTTTTTAGGTCGAATGGACGGCCGTCTCATATCCCCCCGCCAGATCAAGGAGGCTGTTGCTCATGGCTAGTCTACTAAACAGCAGCAGGCCGCCGGTCTTCTGTCCGGGATGTTCCCATGATCGGATTACCCGTGCCCTTGATCAGGCCTTTTCAAATTTGGGTTTAAAGGGAGAGGAGATCGTTATTGTCACGGACATCGGGTGTTCCGGGCTTTTTGATACGTTCTTCAATACCCATGCATTTCACGGTCTTCACGGCAGGGCACTGACCTATGCCACCGGTTTGAAAATGGCCCATCCTGAACTCAACGTCATCGTGACCATGGGAGACGGCGGGCTGGGGATCGGCGGCGCCCATGTCCTTTCCGCATGCCGTCGCAATCTCGATTTAACGCTCCTGGTTTTAAACAACTTCAATTTCGGAATGACCGGCGGGCAGTTCTCGGCGACCACGCCATTGACGGCCCATGTGGGGTCCGGTTTTCTCAATCGGGTCGAGCACCCGTTGGATGTCTGTCGGATGGCATCTTCGGCAGGCGCGGCATATGTGAAGCGTTGCTCGAGCTATGCGAAAGATCTGGTCAAAGAAATAGAACGTGCCGTTCGCTTTGAGGGGTTTTCCATTCTCGACATCTGGGGAATCTGTCCGGGACGCTATACCAGACGCAACAGGCTGACGCCGAAAGTCATTGAAGAATCCCTTGCCAAAATGCCTCCGATAAAGACTCCGGTACCCGAAAATCTCAGAAAAGAATATGGCCGGCATTACAGGGAATTGGCCGCTGAACAATCGCCGGTCTCGCCCCCAGGAAAAATAGAAGCGCAGTTACAGCCCCCTGAACCCGGCAGAAAGGATGTCGTGATTCTAGGCAGTGCCGGGCAGCGGATCATCACAGCCGGTGAAATCTTGTGCTTGGCCGGGCTTACAGCCGGCCTTCAAACCACACAGAAAAATGAGTATAACATCACCGTACTCAGAGGGCATTCCATAACGGAAGTGATTCTGTCTCCTTTAGAGATCGGCTACACGGGCATCGAGCAACCGGATGTTGTTCTGGCGCTGAGTCAGGAAGGTGTTGACCGCCAAAAGAATCTTTTTAATTTTTTGAATGAAAACGCCCTGATCATCCTGGCTTCCGGGGTTACTGTCCCGTCCTGTGAAGCCAAGATTCATCCGGTGGACTTTAAATCACAGAAAATCAAGTCTCCTGACTGGGCTTTGGCTGCCCTATCCGTCCTTGCAAAATTGAATCAAGTCATCCATCTTAAGATGCTTAAAACGGCCCTTGAATACAGGTTTGAGGGTAAAATCCTGGCATCTGCAAGGGATTTGGTAGACCGGGTGAAAATGGGGAATTGATATTTAATGTAGAATCTGGCTGAGAAACAGTTTGGTTCGATCGTGCTGGGGGTTTTCGAAAAATTCTTCGGGGGTGTTTCCTTCGACAATTTGACCGAAGTCCATAAAAAGGACGTGGTGGGCCACGCTTTTGGCAAATCCCATTTCATGAGAAACCACGATCATGGTCATCCCTTCCTGGGCCAGCTCGATCATAACATCCAGGACTTCCTTGATCATTTCCGGGTCAAGGGCGGAGGTGGGTTCATCAAAAAGCATGACTTTCGGGTTCATGCATAGGCTTCGGGCAATGGCGACCCGCTGCTGCTGGCCGCCGGACAGCTGCCCGGGATATTTTTTTGCCTGTTCTGCAATATGCACCTTCTCCAGGTAATACATGGCGGTTTCTTCAGCTTCCTTCTTTGGTACTTTTCTCACCCATAAGGGACCCAACGTCAGATTTTCGATGATGCTCAGGTGGGGAAAGAGATTGAAATGCTGAAACACCATACCGACTTCCGCACGGACTTTCTCGATATTTTTGATGTTGTTGGTCAGTTCTATGCCGTCCACTACGATGCGGCCCCGTTGATGTTCCTCCAGACGGTTAATACAGCGAATGAGTGTCGATTTTCCCGATCCCGAAGGACCGCAAATGACAATGCGTTCCTGTTTATGGACGGTGAGGTTGATTCCCTGAAGTACATGGAAATCACCAAACCATTTGTGCATATCAATGATCTCTATGATGGCTTCATCAGACGGCTTTTTTCCCGTGTTTGCTGAAGTTTCTGTGTCCATAAAAACGGTTAATCTCCCCTGGACAATTCTTTTTCCAACTTTCTACTGTAATTCGACATGGAAAAACAACCCAAAAAGTAAAGAATGGCCACAAAAAAATAGGCTTCTTTGCTGAACCCCATCCACTCCGGATTAGAAAGGACAGTCTGGCTGGTTTTGAGTAAATCATAAAGGGCGATGATCACCACAAGGGATGTGTCTTTGAAGGCAGAGATAAGCTGGCTGACCGTTGGCGGAATGACGATTTTCAACGCCTGGGGCAAGATGACCAGGCGCATGGTCTGGTAATAATTCAGCCCAATAGACTCGGCAGCCTCGTACTGCCCTCTGGACATCCCCTGGAGCCCACCCCGAACCACCTCTGCAATATAGGCGGCCGTAAACAAAATAATGGCCATCTGGGCCCGGAGAATTTTGTTGATCGTGACCCCTTCAGGCAGAAGCAGCGGGAAAATAATCGACGACATAAACAGGAGGCTGATTAAAGGAACACCCCTGATCAGTTCAATATACACAATGCAGAGTGTTTTTATGGCACGCATTTTAGACTGACGACCCAGTGCCAAAACAACCCCAAGTGGATACGCCGCCGTGAGTCCGAAAACTGACAGCAACAGCGTTAGCGGCAAGCCGCCCCACTGGGTGCTCTCCACCGAATCAAGTCCAAAAAGTCCCCCTCTTAAAAGCAGGCCCATGATAAAAAGACCTGCGATCCAGGCATATGCCAGGGGCTTTTTCCAAAGTTTACGGTTTTGACTGAAAAATAGAAGGACAAAGAGAATGATCATGGCCAAAAGGGGTCGCCACTGAAGATCGTAAGGATAGAAACCGAACAGGATAAACCGAAAATTCGATGAAATAATCGACCAGCAGGCACCTCCGGCATCGCGGCACACCTGTCCCGTGGTGTTCCAAGCGCTGTCGATGAAGGCCCATCGAAAAAAAGGCGGAACGGTTTTCCACAGAAAAAATAGCGTCACCACCGTCAAGACGGAGTTGAACCATCCGTTAAATAAATTGGCCTTTACCCAACCGATCACCCCCACACTGACAACCGGTGGTCTGATTTCTTCTTTTTGGAAAGTATGGGTAATATCTGCCATGGATTTCTCTATCGTTCCACCAAAGCGGCTTTTTTGTTATACCAGTTCATAAACGCAGATGTCAGGAGACTAAAAATAAGGTAGACCAGCATAATCAGCGCCACGCCCTCAATGGC